>WLPL01000035.1 GCA_009698805.1 Actinomycetota bacterium
ATCAAACTTGAGCGCAACGAACCAAATCTCGCTGCTCTAATCGAAACGGTTGACGCGGTAGTCAACTTGGCCGGCGCAACCACAGGCAAGATTCCTTGGACGAAGGCTTATAAAGCCGAAATAGTGTCGTCGAGACTCGAGACCACAAAGAAACTGGTTTCGGCAATCAACGCCGCGAAGAAAAAGCCAAAGGTTTTGGTTAGCGGTTCCGCCTCAGGCTTCTATGGAGACTGCGGTGACGCTTGGCTCGATGAGTCATCACCTAAAGGAACCGGCTTCCTCTCAGACCTCGCGGCACTTTGGGAGGCCGAGGCTATCAAGGCCGAGACTCGCGTCGTCTTGGCTCGGACAACCATGGTGATGTCGCGCTCAAAGGGTGCACTCGGCAAACTGCTGCCCCTAATCAAATTCGGAATTGGCGGCCCGCTCGGTTCTGGCAAACAGTGGTGGGCGTTCATCAGCCTCCAAGATGAAGCCGCCGCAATCATTCACCTGATCAACACGCCCAGCGCCAGCGGCGCCTACAACCTAACGGCTCCCGAACCAGCAACCTGCGGCCAAATCGTGAAGTCTTTGGCTAAAGCGCTCCACCGACCGGCTCTGCTTCAGGTTCCCGCGTTCGCGATGAAGCTTTTGATCGGCGAGGCCGCAGTTGAACTTCTACTTTGCAGTCAAAAGATGAAGGCCGAGCGGTTGATGGCCACGGGCTTCAAGTTCGCTCACCCCACCCTAGAAACGGCCACTGCCTACGTGTTGTCTGAAGAATTACCTAGCTGACGAATAAAGCGGAAAAAATACATCGCTACAAGAATCGCAAAGGTTCCGCCCACAATGTAGGGCGCGCGCAGGTCGATCTTCGCCACGAAACCGCCGATTAGCGCTCCGATTGGCATGATTCCCCAGACCAGTGTTCTGCGAGTGCCGTGCACTCTTCCGAAGACCTCGTTTGGAATCAGCGTGTGGTACAGGCTCATCAAGAGCACGTTCCAGCCAGCAATCGCGAACCCCGCTCCGACCGAAGCAATTATGAAAAAGTAGACGTTGGGTGATAGCCCCTGGCATAGCTCAAAAACGCTGGTCATAGTTATCGACCAGGCGAGGACCACCCCTCTACCGAATCGCTGAGAAAGCTTCGGTGACGCCCAAGCGCCGAGAAGTCCACCAACGCCTCCGCTAAGCATCAGAAGCCCAAACAGAACCTTCGGTACTCCAAGTGTCTGAGTCAAATACAACACCGCCGTTGCACCAGCAATGTTGAAACCAAAACCGATCAGGGCCGTCGCGACTACGAGGCGCATGATTCTTTTGTCGTTCCAAAGAAAGCGCAAACCTTCAACCAACTGCGCCTTGAAGCTCGGTCTATCGGCGTCAACGACCTTCTTGGCAATATGTCGCCGTGGAATGAGCACCAGTAGAACCGCGGCAATTGCAAATCCGAGCGCATTCAAACCAAACGGAAGCGAAGCCGAGATGACAAAGAAAGCAGCTCCCAGCGGCATGCCAATGAATTGCTGGAGCACGGTGTCGCTCATCTGGAACCGAGAGTTGCCTCGCTCCAACTGGTCCTTGTTCAGAATCGTTGGAATCACCGACTGAAGGGCGGTGTCGTTGAACACGTCGGCGGTGCCGATCAAGAAAGTCGAGAGTAGCAGCCCGTAGATCGAAAGAGTGTTGGTGAAAATCAGGACGGCGAGAGTGGTTGCAACAAGCGCCCTGAAAATTGCCACCGCGACCAGTGTGCGTCGACGATCGATTCGATCAACCAGAGTGCCAATTGCAATAGCAAAGAAAAGCCAGGGCAGAAGATACATCGCACCGGAAAGTGCGATCAATACGGTGTCTTGGGTTAGCGAGATCGCAAGCAGTGGGGCCGCCGCCGCCATAAGGCCATCCCCAAGTTTGGAAGAAGAGAACGCCAACCAAAGTCGGTTGAACGCCGCGCCTAACGACTTTGGATTCGCCACTGATCTCCTTGTGCGGTTTCCAGACTAAAGCAAAACGCTCCACCGAAATCGGTGAAGCGCTCTGCGTGAAAGAGTCCTACTTCTTAGCCGCAGGCTTCTTAGCCGCAGGCTTCTTAGCCGCAGGCTTTGCAGCAGCCTTAGGAGCTGCCTTCTTAGCAACAGGCTTCTTAGCTGCGGGCTTCTTTACAGCCGTCTTCTTTGCAGCAGTTGCGGTTGCCTTTACGGCAGCAGCGGTTGCAGACTTGGTCGACTTAACGGCAACCTTTGCGCCCTTTTCAACGGCCTTGTCTACAGCCTTTGCACCGGTAGCGGTCTTCTTGGCTACGACC
Organism: Actinomycetota bacterium; assembly: GCA_009698805.1. GTDB lineage: Bacteria > Actinomycetota > Actinomycetes > Actinomycetales > Microbacteriaceae > Rhodoluna. The sequence continues at coordinate 2,294 of WLPL01000035.1, forward strand.
TTGGTGGTCTTCGCAACGGTCTTCTTGACATCCTTGGTGGTCTTCGCGACAGTCTTCTTGGCGTCCTTCTTGGCGTCCTTGACTTCTACTGCTGCGTCGTGGATCAGGTCGTCGGCTAGTGCCTTCGCAGCTGCCCCGGTTGCCTTGATGCTTTTCTCGTTCTGTTTTAGAACTTTCTTTACACGATCGAAAATGCTCACAATAACTCCTCAAAATTCATGGGTGGGTGGTTCTTTACGAGTGTAGCCGAAGCGGGTTAGATAGCGCGTCTGCGACGAAGTATTTCGTCGAGGGCTTTGCTGTCAAGCTCGCCAGGAAATTCGATTTCCACTACATCTGCGAGGGTTGGTGATTCGAGAGTGCCGACTCGATTTAGAAGACCCTGCTTAGGATTCTCATTTGGCGTCCAACGCCTGTCTTCAATTTCTACATCTGGCTCAACGATTTTTTCAACCGAACCCGAAAGACCAGACGAAATCTTGTTACGGCGGTTAGAGCCAGAAACCAAGATTCGGTTGAGCCGTCTGTTGGCTAGGCGAGATGCGGCGACAAAACCTGCAACCGCTGCGGCAGACACCAATGCAGCTAAGGCTGACCCTTGAAACACCGACACGATAGAAGCGATACCGCTTGCGATCGACAAGAGTGCGAAAACCTGCTTGGACAATCTCGCTGTCCTAGCGCTCGACGCCACCCGAGGCGAAACATTCTCATTGAGCAACGCTCGGCGAGTGCTTCGATCTAGAGACTCAGAGCGGCTTTCTTTGCCTTTGCCGGTAAGCGAAGGTAGAAAAACCAGGAACCAAACCGCGGCTAGGGCGACCAACATGAGGCCGCCGGACCCGAAATTAAAGTTCATAACTTCAACGATATGAGACAGCTCTTTAAGGTTCAGTCATTGAACGGGGCGTGTTCGTTTTTCTTTGGTTTCAACCTCGTCCACGGGTATGTCAGCTTTGGAACGTTTCGATGTTCCCAACGATTCAAAATCCCTTCGGGAACCTCGTCGCGGGTCAGCGCAAAGACATAGTGATCGCGCCAGTCACCGTTGATATGGATATAGCGTTCCTTCAAACCCTCGAACCTAAAGCCGAGCTTCTCGACAACGCGCAGCGAAGCCTGGTTCTCTGGGCGAATGTCGATTTCTACCCTGTTGAGTCCGACGTTGTTGAACAGGTAGTCGGTGACTAGAGCCACAGCGGTGGGAGTGACTCCTTGGCCAGCTACTTCGGGGGCTACCCAGTAACCAAGCACAGCGCTGGAGACAGAGCCGTAAAGCATGTTGGACACGTTCAGCTGACCGACAATCTCACCGTCAACCTCGATAACGAATGGCATTGCCTCGGAACGCTCGAGTTGCTTCAGGAGGCTTCTGGCCATCGCCTTGATATCGAAAGACGAGGGGCCATTAGGTGACGTTGCCTCCCAGGGGCGTAGCCAGCTTCGGTTTCCGAGAATTAGGGTCTCCAGCCTCTTGACGTCGCGCATGCGCAAGATTCTCAGGCGTGTTACGCCGTGAGTGAGAGCAAACGTGAAGGGCACGATGGCAAGATTAGTCGCATGACCAACACTTCGGCGAATGAGCGCAAGGCCCAGCTTCGCAAAACAATGCGAGCCGGGCGCGAAAGCGAGTTTGGGTGCGGCGAGGCGCATTCGCGTGGGCTAATCGAAATCGTGGCCAGGAATGGTTTTTCGATCATTTCGGGCTATGAGGAATTTGATAACGAACCTTCGTTGGCAGGTCTAAGGCAATGGTGTTCTGAGAACGGAGTCGAAGTTCTTCTTCCCAAAATGGTCAGCGAAACCGAATTGATTTGGCTTGGAGCAAAGGGGCAGACTGAATTCTCAACCGTGGAACTCGTGATCATGCCAGCACTCGCGGCTGGGCGCGATGGCAGCCGACTCGGTCGCGGTAAGGGTTATTTTGACAGGGCTGTAGCAGGCAATCGTGCAGCAAGGGTGGTCGTGGTTCACGATTCCGAGCTCTTCGAAAGCGTGCCCACCGAGGAGTTTGACCAGTTCGCCTCGGCGGTGGTCACCTGCGGCGAGACCATTCACTGCGATGGTCGCTTAAACTAGGTACATGCCCACCTACTCATATGTCTGCAAGAGCTGCGAGCACACGTTCGACGCTCAGCAGTCGATTCATGATGAGGCACTCAAGACGTGCCCAGAGTGCAAGGGCGAATTACGCAAGGTACTCGGCGAAGTCGGAGTCACCTTCAAAGGCAGCGGCTTTTACCGAACAGATAACGCTGCGCCTAAAAGCGACTAGCCCCAGTGCGGCGGTTTGTCTTCTTTCAGGCGACGATCGTTACTAGAACCAGAATCGCCCCAGCCGGTGTCTGTGTCGTCTTTAGACCTTTCTTCGAACAAGACCGCTTGCCTAGTCGATGCGGGCAAACCCATTGAAATAGCGATTCTCAGGGCTAGTGTCTGAGGGTCACTGAAGAGTTCGAAGCTGTGGACGCGGATGAGCTTCCACGCCATTGCTTCGAGAAGCGCGGGGTTCAACCTGAGGCTCTCAACTAACGGAGCGTTCAACTGCAGCCAATCGGCTTGAATCACGCCGGCGCGATTTCCATAGCTGAGAACAAGCTCGAGGTTTTCACCGAAACCAAGGTTGGCGCGAACACCTAGTTTTCTGAGACGGAGCGCTAAGTCCGCCAGCATCGGATCACCGCTGACTTCTGAATCGAGAATCGGTTCTGCGACGGCACCAAAGACATCGTTGAGGAGTTTCGCGAGCGGCCAGCCTTCAGGAATCTGATCGAGTGCCGATACGGCAATGATCCTGGACCTCGCACTGACCAGAAGGTTGGCTACAAACTTTCTTGAGTTCGGGTCGCCGAGTATCTCCGGAGAGGATTCCAGTCCGAGGCTAAAAATGACCACGTCGGCGATGCGGTGAGAAAGCTCTGCGATGGTGGCAATCTCAAACTTTTCGCGACCGTGCGCGTCGAAGAATTCTCCCAGTTCTGGCCTTTGCGCCTTCTTTTTGGAAACCGCGAGGCGCAGGCGTTCGGCGAATTCCACCGAGGCCGTGCCCACCATCAAGGACTTCTCCGGAGAACTTGCGGCATGCTCTTCGATTAGCGCGATTGTCTTCTCAAGTTCGGCATCCAGGGTTTTGACCGAGACCAGGCTGAAGTTGCTGTCGCCTAGATACTCACTGGCCGTCGGTTCGAAACTTATGCGATTCTGGTAAAACTCCCTGTTCACCAGTCGGCCTAGGCTCTGACCATTTTGCCGCCAGGATCTTTGCAGGGTTTTGATACCGAAGACCTTCCTAACGACTTCGAAAACCGAGTCATCGCTCTCTTCGGGGGCAAGCGGAACTTCGTGACATTCAATTTCAAAACCGAATGCGCCGGCTATCGCAGTATCGCCAAATGCGACAACCTGTTTTGCTCTGCTGAGGGCGGCGAGATTCTCGGCAACGGTGGTTCCGGCGGCGTCTAGAACCAGGACGACGTCAAATCTGGCTGCTGCGACCAGATTCGGGACCTCGAAGGGTGATGCCAAAACCACCGACGCCAGATTTGGAGCGATGTTCGGTGCAGCTTGAAATAGGGCTCGGTAGCTGGCGGTTTTGGACCTCAAGAGCTCCTTGAGAGCGAGCGCTTCGGCAGGGTGCGCTAGCAGGGAGGCGTGCCAAGCCCCCGATTGCGTTGACGCTAGATCTGCTGCACCCAGAGCAACGACCGCGGCATCGGCTGATTTGAAGTCGCTCTCAATCACCTCGATGCGTTCAGCGGTGAAACCCAGAATTCTCGCGTCCTTGGCAACCGAGTATTCGAGTGCGCTCTGCCAAAACACCTGATCCAATTCGACGGCGATGTGCTCTCGTTGAACGTGCAGTCGTGAGAATTCCCTTGAAACATCGCCCAGGCCCACCTCACGAAGTTCAACCAGCAACTCGGCTCGCTCAGCGCTGTTGCGAAGGGGGTTCAAGTCGGTCGACATCTTGCTTAGAGCTTCGCCAAGTTCTTTTAGCGGAAGTCTCGCGAAGGGAACCGTCTCTGAACTCGAATCCAGGTGCGTCTGAACTTCGGCGAGGTCGGCAGCAAAGGCTTGATACCTGACCTGAAGATCGCTTACTCCCGTGACGATGCTCGGTGCCGTCGAAGTCAAAGCCAAGGAGTCCCAGAGTGCTTTCTGATCCTGAATCTCGGTGAGGGCAACGTGCAAGTCGGCGACATGCATGCCCGGACGCAAATACTCCTTGGCCAGCTTGCGCAATTTGCGACGGTCGCTTCCAGACATTTCTGATCTTGAAGTCCGTGGCCCAGTCGCAATCATCAATGGGCCGAGATCACGCTGATAGACGTCCTCGACAAAGCGGTCCAAAGTCAGTCGGACGCCGGCGGCGAGCTGCAGCAAGGTGCCCCAGTCTTCAAATTTTGCTGCTGGCTTGAGGTTAAGTTTGGCGACAAAGGCGGCCATCGCTGTGCTGATTTCATCAAATGATGCAGCCAGTTTTGAAGCTAGGTCAGTCACGTGTTGCAAGTCAGTCTCGTCTGAGAAGGTCGCTCCAAACCACGGGGTGTCCTGCGGCCCGTATTGGAACTCTCCCAGTTCGAAGGCTTTGGTCAAAAGATCCATGGCTACGGTACGGTCTTGGTGCTGAAGGAGCTTGGACTTCGAAATTCGCGCAGTCGCAGTAGGTGCGTGCGGCATTAGGGAGAGGGTTGCCAATGTTGAGAGGATCTCGGTAACCGAAGCATTAAGCGCCTCATTTTTGGTGCTCAAGACCGAGAAATACTCTTCGACCTGAGACTTTGCAGTTGCGCGAACCTCTTTCGCGGCAGTAAAGGCAACGGGAGAGGCCTTCTCGTGCCTAGAAATTGCCGAGACGATGTCGAACCAGCTCGCAGCTGAACGAATACCAAGTCCCGCTAGCCCAATCGAGGCGAGGCGATCGGCAAGTTCGTCCAAAGTTTGTCTGCGCGGCGTGACCACGAGGACGCTTTTCTTAGCCAGAGCGAGATTCGCTAAGACGTTGACCACGGTTTGCGTGTACCCGCAACCGGGCAGCGTCTCCACCGAAAAAGAATCTCCCGCTAGCGCTTTTGCGACGATTCCCTCTTGCACGGCGTCCGCGTCTAAGACAAGTTGAACCTCTGGCTCGAGCTCAGAGTCAGCCGGCGCGGCATCGAGCCCCGCCAAGGTTCGCAGGAGCGCAGTGTCGGCTCTAGGCATGTCGTTTTGCAGCAGGATCGGCTCGACCGCAAAATTACCTACGACCAGAAGCCTCTTCGCCTCGAGATTGGCATTTGACCCAACCAGGGATGTGACGTATTCGAGCACTTCGAGCGGCATCAAATCGTTTGCCTGCGCCAAAACACCAAGTAACCGATCGGCATCGAGTTTGACGCCATAGCTAACCTCGAGTGCCGAGCTCAGGCCTGGATTCACCATCGGCGAACCGGTGATGGCAACTTCAAAGTCTTCGACCCGGTGCCCAAGTTGGGCTGGCCACAGAACTATGGGCAGATTTAAGTCAAAGCCGTCATGCTTCAGCCCGATCAATCCACCAGCTAGGTAAATGGTTGATAAGCCGGTCTCACTTTGAAGCCTCGAGCCCTTTTCTGAAATCCTTTTAGCCGCGGCTAAGCCTTTAGAAAAGGTCAACGCTTCTCTAAACAAGCTCGAAAGTGTCGTGGACTTTGTGGTTACAAACTGTGCGAGGCCACCCGGATGAGACCGTTCGAGATCGAGTTGCCCGAAAGGGTTTGGTTCAAAATTAAGGAGTGGGTTGGTGTTACCAATCGCACGAATTTCATCGGCCCAGACGCCCAGTTGGCCAGAAGTTTCGAGGGTTTCACTCACCTTTCAAGAGTAACTTCGCAACCGCACGAAGCGCCGTAAGCAAAGGGCTAAACGGGTCGCGGTATATTTGTTTTCGAGCCCTCGTAGCTCAGTGGATAGAGCAGTGGTTTCCTAAACCATGTGCGGAAGTTCGATTCTTCTCGGGGGCACAAAAACCTAGGCAGCTTCTAAGAAGTCCATCCACTCGGGCTCAACCGAATCCGCTCCCCTGATTGTCCAGGCCATCCCGCTTGGCATTCGCGGCATGACGCGAAGCTCCCAGCCAAGTTCGTGAAGCGTTTTGTCGCCCTTGATGTTGTTGCACTTGAGGCAGCAGGCAACTAGGTTTTCCCAAGTGTCTTTTCCCCCGCGCGACTTCGGTTGCACGTGATCAATCGTGTTGGCACTTCTAGCGCAGTAAGCGCACCTGTTGCCGTCGCGACGAAGAACCCCCCTTCGACTCAGGGGAACCTTGCGCGAATGCGGAACTCGAACGTAGCGCGAGAGCAGAATGACTCTTGGTAAAGCGAAACTTCCGGTAGCCGAGTGAACCACCTGATCGGCAGCGCCAGAGAGGACCGTGGCTTTCTGGTTCAGGACCAGAATCAACGCTCGTTTGAACGAAACGACACCTAGCGGCTCATAGCCGGCGTTCAAAACCAGTGTTCTCATCAAACTCCTCAAACAAAAAAACGCGCCGTCAGAAATGACGACGCGCTTAGCTAGCGGGCAACTGGGCCCTGGGCGAATGTTGCAGGTGGTATACGTGCTTTGTTGGCATAGCCTTAGATTAAGACTTTTTGCCATAATTTTCTCGGAGAAACGCCTTGGCGATTCGTGAAAATTAACGCTGAGGTAAGAACCTGATCAGGTGGTAATTCGGGTTGAAAATATCGGCCAGCTTGACTCGGTCGCCCGGTCTCGGTGCGTGGTAGAACTGCCCATTACCCGCGTAGATTCCGTCGTGGCTTAGGTTGTTGAAAATCACGACGTCGCCTGGTCTGGCGTCCTCGTTCTTAACCCTCACCGCGTAACCCAGCGCGACCATGTAGTCCTGGCCCGTCACCGAGTGCGGCATCGCAGCGCCAAACTGGGAGAACACGTACTTCACATAGCCTGAGCAATCGAAACCACGCGGGTTGTCCCCACCAAAAACATAAGGTGTACCCACGTAAGCGGCTGAAACCTTCAATATCAAATCTGGGGTCATGGTGCCGTACTTCGGATTAGCAATCCAGTCTTCGGCCGTCGGGCCCGACCAGTTTCGGTAGTCGGTAATCTGCTTTGCCCAAATAATTGCGTTCACAGATCCGGTCCGGTATCGAACTTGGGTGGCGACGAATTTCGCGTTCACAACTGCACCGACGGTAAAGACCTGGGTCGATACGCCTTCGACCACCCCACCCGCCATCGCAGTAGTGATCTCGGCCTGCGCGGCGATGTCTGGGCTGAAAGCGTAAGAAGGCAAGGAGAAAGAAGTGACGATGCCGGCGGCGATTGCCATGGTCGAATAGCTGACCAGCTTGCGTTTGAAAACCTTGGGCTTGGATGCGCGTGGCACGAGATTCGAGCCAGTGCTAGGAGTGTCGATCGATTTCACGGTGTCTTCTGAAAGCATCCGAGCGACGGTCTGCTCATGTTTAGCCGCCTTCAAAAGGGCACGCCGGGCTTTTGCGCTCTGTTTTTCGGAGACGTCTCGGCGACTACGCAACTCGAATTGTTCGAGGATGCTCACTTGAACATCTGCGCGGCGTCTACCACTTGGCTTTTTGGCCAAAGTTAACCTCCGAGGTACTTCGGTTACCGGAACCCTAAGTTTACCCGAACATTACTATTCGGGTGGTTGGTCAATCTGTGAAGTCTCTGAAACTAAGCAACGACGAATAGGTGAACCGCTAAATCGTGGTCTAGTGCTACACCCTCGGCGTTGCCTTCCGAGGTAATCAGAATGCGAGTGCCGGAGTGTTCAGCCGAAATGCGGGCTCCGGGCAGGATCCCGAGTTCACGCAGGTGCGCCAAAAACTCGGGGTCAATCTGAACTGTTTCGGCTATTCGCGCCAAAATCAGGTCGTTGGCCGAACCGGTAGCTGCAATTACCGACGTGATTGGAGCGACGCCACTGGCGAAACTTGGATTGGACTCCAAGCCGAGTTCTTCGAGACCGGGGATCGGATTTCCGTATGGCGAAACATCAGAACGTTCAATCAGCTGCAAGATCTTGATTTCGACTTGCTGGCTCATGACGTGTTCCCAACGGCAAGCTTCTTCGTGCACGAACTCCCATTCGAGCCCAATCACATCTGCCAAGAGGCGTTCGGCAAGTCTGTGCTTTCGCATAACTCGCACCGCCTGCAGTCGGCCCTGAGTGGTGAGAGCGAGTTGGCGATCGTCAGCGATTA
>WLPL01000036.1 GCA_009698805.1 Actinomycetota bacterium
AATATCCGCTTCGCTGATCGAGGCGGTTACGTCGAAGAGCACAACGGCAACCTCGGCGCGCTCGAGAGCGGCTGCGGTGCGGAGCGAAGCGTAGAAGTCAGCGCCCTGCTGAAGGTGAACGCGGCGGCGAATACCTGCGGTGTCGACGAAGCGCCAAACCTTGCCGCCTAGATCGACCTGCTCGTCGATCGGGTCGCGAGTAGTGCCGGCTAGATCGTTGACCACGGCACGCTCGGAACCTACTGCTTTGTTGAGCAGGCTCGACTTGCCGACGTTTGGTCGGCCGATTAGAGCAACGCGACGAGGGCCGCCAAATTCTTCTTTGGCAACCGCAGAAACTGCCGGCAGCACCTTCATGCAGGCGTCGAGCATGTCGGCTACACCACGGCCGTGAAGAGCGGAGACCGGCATTGGTTCGCCGAGACCCAGAGACCAGAGACCGGCTACTTCGGGTTCCTGACGGGCATCATCGATCTTGTTGCCGGCGAGAATTACCGGTTTTCCGCTGGCGCGAAGCATCTTGACCACGCGCTCGTCGGTGGAGGTAGCGCCAACCATGGCGTCTACGACAAACAAAACTGCGTCGGCTAGTTCGACGGCGATCTCGGCTTGAAGTGCTACCGAGGCGTCGATACCCTTTGCGTTTGGCTCCCAGCCTCCGGTGTCAACGACGGTGAACTTACGACCGTTCCATTCGGCCTTATAAGAAACGCGGTCGCGGGTGACGCCCGGCTTGTCTTCTACGACGGCCTCGCGGCGTCCGAGAATTCGGTTAACCAGTGCCGATTTGCCAACATTTGGTCTACCGACGATTGCAAGTACTGGAAGTGCCGGAAGGTAGGTCGGGCCACCCTCGGCCACTAGTTCGCCGGTGAGAACCGCTAGGTCCTCTTCTTCAAGTTCGTAGTCGTCAAGGCCTGCGCGCAGTGCGCGAGCGCGTTCGTCCTCTTCGACGTCGTCACTTAGATCCGCTAGGCGGGCGACAAAAGTCGGCTCGACGGGCTCATCGAACTCAAATTCCTGGTCTGACATGGTTTCCTTAGCCTCAGCCAACGAGAGCGAGCACGGCCGAAACCGATTGCTCGAAGTTGAGATCTGAGGTATCTACGAGTACGACTCCAGGTGCTGGAGTCATGAAATCTACTACTTTGGCGTCGCTTTTATCCCTGTCGGATACTTGCTTGCTTACTTCGGCAGCCTGGGCTGGTGTGAGTTCAGCTGAACGCCTCTTAAGTCTAACTTCTTCTGACGCAGTTAGGAGAATACGATTTTCGGCGTCCGGCGCCACAACGGTCGTGATATCGCGCCCTTCGACAACCACGCCGGGCAATCCGGAGCCAGAAACCAGCTCGCGGGTGAGGTTCTTCATGAACTCTCGAACCTGCGGAACGCTGGCCACCGAAGACACGGCCTCGGCGATTCTCGGCTCCCGAATTGCACTGGTGACGTCGGTATCACCGACCTTGACCCAAAAAGAATCGGGGTTCAGCGAAATCGAATAGTGAAACTGGTGGAGATTCGGTGTTGGTTGGGCCGCTACGACTCCCTCGGCAATCGCCCAAGCCAGCGCTCGGTAAGCAGCTCCGGTGTCGAGGTAGCCAAACCCGAGTTCGCGAGCAACCTGCTTGCTCACACTCGATTTGCCCGAACCTGCCGGACCATCGATTGCGATGATTCTGGTCATTACTGGGCGAGATCCAAACGCAGGGCCGCGGCTCCGCGCAGGTAGACGTGCTGAATTTCGCCACGTGCCTTGGCGGTGTTTGCGTGAATCATGAGGCGAATTACCCGAGGCATCGCGTGATCAACATTAATTTCGACTGCGCACATCAACGGGACATCGCCGAGACCGAGTTCGCGAGCCGCCATAGCCGGAAACTCGGAGGTGATATCGGGGGTAGCCGTGAAGATTATCGAGATCAGGTCGGAGTTGTCGATGTCGTTGGCGTGCAGCGTCTTAGATATCAGCTCGGCTGTCAACTTTAGTAGGTGCTCGCGCTCGTCGCTGTCTAGCTGAATTGCGCCACGGATTGCTCTGATCACTTGTTTCTCGGTCTCTGACGTTGTGGTTTATCGGAGCCTTCTGCCGCCTTTAGCAGGGCACCTAGTTCAAGTTTAGTTAGTTCGCGCACCATGCCGGCTTTGAGCGTGCCCAAGTGAATCGGCCCGAATTGCTTGCGCACCAGACCGGTCACGGGGTGACCAACGTGTTCGAGCATTCTTCGCACAATTCGGTTTCGACCGGAATGCAGAACGACCTCGATCAGAGAGCTTTCGTGTCGCGCCTCGAGGATTCTTGCCGAGTCGGCTTGAATGAATCCGTCCTCGAGTTCGAAACCCTGCAAAAGCTCTCTGATGACCGACTGCGACACCGAACCGGTGACCTTCGCCACATAGGTCTTCTCGACCCCAAAAGACGGGTGAGCGAGCTTGTGGGCCAGTTCGCCGTCGTTGGTGAGCAGTAGGAGTCCGGTGGTTTCGCCATCGAGACGACCGACGTTGTAGACCCGGTCGTAGTCGAGAACGAACTGCGAAAGATCCGGTCGTCCCTCCTCGTCACTCATCGAACTGATTACGCCGGCGGGCTTGTTTAGCGCTAGGTAGATGCGTCCGGTGTCGAGCACGACCGGAACCCCCTTGACCGTCACCTTGTCTACGGTCGGGTCAATCTTGGTGCCAAGTTCGACTACCAACTTGCCGTTTACTTTTACGGCACCGCGAGTGATTAGCTCCTCGCAGGCGCGCCTGGAGGCCACGCCGGCATTGGCAAGCGCCTTCTGCAGGCGCACCAGATTAGTTGCTTCAGGCATCGAAGTCGCTGTTGGCATCTGGAAGATGCGGGCTCACCGGAGGAAGTTCGTCCAGCGAGTTGATGCCCAGAACCTCGAGCATCAGATCGGTCGTGCCGTAGTTGATCGCGCCGGTCTCGGAGTCGGTATAGAGCTCGGTGATCAGACCGCGACTTAGCAACGTTCGCACCACCGAGTCGACGTTGACCGCGCGAATCGAGGCGACCTGTCCGCGCGAGATTGGCTGTTTGTAGGCAATGACGGCGAGGGTCTCGAGTGCGGCCTGGCTGAGCTTGGTCGGGTTTTCGTTGGCGATAAACATCCGCACCGCCCAGTCGTATTCGGCACGCACGTATAGGCGCCAACCGCCGCCAACTTCGCGAAGTTCGAAGCCGCGAGACGAGGTTTCGTATTCGTCACGAATCGAAATCACGAGGTCGCGAACGATGTTTACCGGTTGCTCTAGCGCGGTGGCCAAGGCAACCAGTGAGACCGGGGCGTCGGTGATCATCAGGATCGCCTCTACGGCTCCTCGCAGATCATCCTTTTGTGCGGGTGACTCAAGAGTCATAGTCAGCTCCTAGTGTGGCTAGTGTTTCGTCGTCGAAGTTTTCGGCACGCCAAGTTAGCGTCAGGTCACCGAGCGGGGTCGCCTGCTCGAAACTCAGGGCGGCTAGGCGGTAAAGCTCGAGCACGGCTAAGAACCTGGCCACCACAACCGCTCGGTCTTTGACCTCGCGAATCAAGTCGAAGAAGGTTACCGAACCCTTGGCGCGCATCATGGCCACCACCGCGCTTGCCTGCTCGCGAATCGAAACCCTCGAGGCGTGTAGGTGAGTCAACCCAACACTCGGGATTTCACGAGGTGTGAGCGTCTCTTGGGCGAGCCTGGCGAACTCGCCGGGGGTCAGCGTCCAGACCATTTCTGGCTTCTGGTTTCTGAATCGTTCTTCTACGCGCACGTCTCGAGGCAACCGAGTTTGTTCGAGCGAAAGCGAGGTGTTGAACCAGGAGGCAATCTCCTTGAAAGCGCGGTACTGCAGCAGGCGAGCAAAAAGCAGGTCTCTGGCCTCGAGTAGTGCAACGTCCTCAGAATCGACCACCTCGCCCTTGGGCAAAAGACCGGCGATCTTGAGGTCTAACAAAGTGGCGGCGATAACCAAAAACTCGGACGCCTGCTCCAATTCTTCGTCGTCGTCCAACTGCTTGAGGTACGAGATGAATTCGTCGGTGACCCTGCTCAGCGAGATTTCGGTAATGTCCATCTCGTGTTTTGAGATCAGGCTTAGAAGCAGGTCGAACGGCCCCTCAAAATTGTTTAGGCTGACCGCGAAACCGCTCTTATCTGGTGTTACTTCGGCCAGCTCGTCACTACGGAGCACAGCGTCGATCCACTAGCTCGCGAGCCACCGTCCGGTAGGACTCTGCAGCCTCGGAGGTAGGAGCGTAGCTGGTGATCGGCTCAGCGACTCTGGTGGCGTCGGGGAACTTCACCGTTCTGGCAATGACACTGCGGAAAACCTTTTTGCCAAACTTCTGGTGCAAAAGCTCCATCACTTCACGAGAGTGCAGTGTTCGAGAATCGAACATGGTCGTGAGAACGCCATCGAGAGTCAAAGTTTCGTTCAGGGTTGACTGCACTCTGCGAATGATGTCTTCGAGAATGGCTACGCCTCGCAAAGCAAAGAATTCGGCGGCCAGCGGAATCATCACTCCGTGAGCGGCGGTAAGCGCGTTTACGGTCAATAGGCCCAGCGAAGGCTGGCAGTCAATCAGAATCAAATCGTAGTTAGCAGATACCTTCTTGAGGATTCGCTTGAGAATTCTTTCGCGGTCGAATTCGCTAACCAGCGTCATTTCGGCTGCCGAAAGGTCGATATTGGCAGGGATTACGTCGAGACCGTCGATTTTGGTGTGGCGAATGACGTCGTTCGGGTCAAGGTCGCTCTTGAGCATTAGGTCGTAGATGGTTTGGCCTTCGTGGGCAATTATGCCTAGACCCGCCGATAGCGCGCCTTGTGGGTCGAAGTCGACCAGAAGCACTCGTCTGCCGTATTCGACCATGGCTGCACCCAGGTTGATGGTGGTAGTGGTTTTACCAACACCGCCCTTTTGGTTGCACATCGCGATGATTCGAGCCGGTCCGTGCGAAGTCAGCGGCTTTGGCTTCGGGAAGCGGTTATCTTTAGCCATCACTTGCCCCTTTCAAGAAGCACAAAACGTTTCCTATAGCCTAACGCCGAGCACGGGGGTGAGCGTTCGCATAGACCTCACGCAATTTATCAACCGTCACCAGCGTGTATATCTGGGTGGTCGTGACTGAGGCGTGTCCGAGCAGTAGTTGAACATCGCGGACTCCGGCCCCGCCCTCCAGTAGGTGTGTGGCAAATGAGTGGCGAATCGTATGCGGCGAGAGTTCGAAGCCTAAGCCGGCTGCTTCTCCCGCAGAACTAATGATCGACCAAGCCGATTGCCTCGAGAGCCGGCCTCCACGCTGGTTTAGAAACAGTGCAGGCGTTCCGCGGCCAGCAGCCACTAGACCGGGCCTGACCCGAACGAGATACGCCTCAAGCGCTTTTCGGGCCGGCTTGCCGATCATCACCGTTCGTTCCTTGCTTCCTTTGCCGAAAAGTCGCAACTGCCGCTCGTCGGCTACGTCGTCGAGGTCGAGCGCCAAGACTTCAGAAATTCGAGCGCCGCTGGCATAGAGAAATTCGACGAGAGCGCGGTCGCGAAGCTTGATTGGGTCTTGGGCTATCGCCCGCTCATCCACCCATTCGGGGCCCGCTGCGTCGAGCACGTCTAACATTTGCTTGATCGATATGGCTTTTGGCAGGCTTCGGCGCTGCTTTGGTGGCCGAACTGTCGCAGATGGATCGACCGGATTGATGCCTTCGACCAGCCAAAAGTGATGCAACCCACGAACCGAGGAGAGGATTCTGGCAACCGATGACTGAGCCAATCCGCTCAATTGGCCAAGACTCTGCACAAAATCGGCGACGGTTAGTTCGTCTATCTCGCTGACTTCTGAGATTTTGCGAGTTTCTAAAAACGCGAGGTAACGACCGATGTCTCGTCGGTATGCCAGCAGGGTGTTTTTGGCCATCCCCCGCTCAACGGTTAGGTGCCTGAAATACTGTTCGACGACGTGTTCGATCTTCATCAGATGCCGAGTTTCCGCGCCAACGCGAGAACACCGATCACAGCCGCGGGGTTCTTCATTTCGGAGCTCATGATCGACTCAAGGGCATCGGTCAGCGGGACCCAGGTTGGCCGCAGATCGGCCTCTTCGCCAGATCTAACGTAGTCGGTGACCATCGGAGTCAGCCCAGAGGCTAGGTAAACCGCAATCGACTCAGAGTTGCCGCCTGGTGAGGCGTGAAAAGTGATCAGGTGTTCGATGTGCTCGGCCCGGTAGTCGGTTTCTTCGGCGAGCTCACGAAGCGCCGCGGTTTCGGGACTTTCACCGTGGACGTCCAGTAATCCTGCCGGAAGCTCCCAAAGGTAAGCGCCGACTGGCCTGCGGTACTGGCGAATCAACAAGACCTCTTGCTGTTCGTTAATCGCGATCACTGCTACCGCGCCTGGGTGGCGAATGAAGTCTCGCGCCAGCTCTTTGCCTTGAAAGTCGAAGTGTTCGGTGACTACGTCCCAGACTCTACCTTTGAACACCAGCTCGGTTCTGTTTGCCGGCAGTTCGATTGGTAGGTCTTTAGGCATCCTTTACCTCAAAGAGGCGACTAGCACCCTGATGTTCGATTGCAGCGACCAAAAGCCCTCGGAACAGCGGGTGTGCGTGGGTTGGTCGAGACTTGAACTCTGGGTGAGCCTGCGTAGCAACGTAGTAGGGGTGAGCCTCTCGAGGCAGCTCGACAAATTCGACCAGGTTATCGTCTGGCGAGGTTCCCGAGAAAACCATTCCAGCCGCGGCAATCTGATCGCGGTACTGGTTGTTCACCTCGTAGCGGTGGCGGTGGCGTTCTTCGACAAGCTCCGAACCGTAGACCTCGGCCACGATCGAACCCGGCTTTAGCTTCGCCGGGTAGGTTCCGAGTCTCATGGTGCCGCCCATTGCTCCGGCTTCGAGAATCGCAACCTGCTCGGCCATGGTCGCGATGACTGGCTGCTTTGATTCCGGGTCGAATTCGGAGGATGACGCCAACGGCAAACCGGCAACGTTTCTGGAGAATTCGATCACCATGCACTGCAACCCTAGGCAGAGGCCGAGGGCAGGAATGCGGTTTTCGCGAGCAAACTTCAGGGCACCGAGCTTGCCTTCGATTCCACGAACGCCGAAACCACCCGGAACACAAATACCATCGACGTCGGCAAGGTTGGCTCTAGCGCCCTCTTCCGTCTCGCAAAGGTCGGATGCAACCCAGCGAATGTTTACCTTGGCCTGATTGGCGAACGCGCCTGCCTGAAGAGCCGCGGTCACCGAAAGATAGGCGTCCGGCAGGTCGATGTACTTACCGACCAGCGCAATCGTGACCTCGGCTTTTGGTTCGTGAACGGCATCGAGGACGCCCTGCCAGCGAGTCCAATTGACCTCACCGGCTTTTTCTGCGAGCCCGAGCTTTTTGATTATGTAGCTGTCCAAACCCTGACTGTTCAAAACGGTAGGGATGTCGTAAATGCTTGAAGCATCGGCCGCGCTGATCACCGCTTCGTAATCGACGTCGCACATCAGCGCGATCTTTTTCTTGATGCCATCTGGAAGTGCGCGGTCTGAGCGAAGAACGATGGCGTCCGGCTGGATACCGATCGAGCGAAGGGTGGCCACCGAGTGTTGGGTTGGCTTGGTCTTTAGTTCGCCCGAAGGTCCGAGGTATGGCACGAGCGATACGTGCACGAAGAAGACGTTGTCACGCCCGACGTCGTGGCGAAGCTGGCGCGCTGCCTCGATGAACGGCTGAGACTCGATATCGCCAACGGTGCCACCGATTTCGGTGATGATTACGTCTGGTGCAGGAGTCTCATCAGCCTGCAAACGCATGCGTCGCTTGATCTCGTCGGTGATGTGCGGAATCACCTGGACGGTGTCGCCCAGGTACTCCCCCGCGCGCTCTCGGGCGATAACCCGCGAATAAATTTGACCGGTGGTGACGTTTGCGGCCTGCGAAAGATTGATGTCAAGGAAGCGTTCGTAGTGGCCGATGTCGAGGTCGGTCTCTGCGCCGTCCTCGGTAACGAACACTTCGCCGTGCTGAAACGGGTTCATTGTGCCGGGGTCGACGTTTAGGTAGGGGTCCAGTTTCTGCATCACGACGCGAAGTCCTCGTGCAGTTAGGAGGTTTCCGAGACTGGCGGCGGTGAGGCCTTTACCAAGTGAGGAGGCGACGCCTCCGGTGACGAAAATGTGTCTTGTGATTCCACGGTCTTGAGCGTCTGCCATGGAATTCAATGCTATCAGTTAGTCGAGCCAAACTCCGACGACGCGCGCACTAGCAATTCGTGTGCGTGCACTCGAGCCGACCCGCTGTCACTTAACCCAGAAAGCATTCGGGCGAGCTCTTCGATGCGGTCGCCACCGATCAGCGACACGACATCAGAGGCCGTGTATTCGGCGCTCGACGACTTCAAGACCCTCAGGTGTTTATCTGCGTAGGCGGCAACCTGAGCGAGGTGAGTGACCACGATCACTTGGGCAGACTTTGCCAAGGTTGCTAACCGACGACCAACCTCGATGGCTGCGGCACCACCGACCCCAGCATCTACCTCATCGAAGACGAAGGTTGGCACCTGGTGAGTCTTTGCCAAAACAACTTCGATTGCAAGCATGATTCGCGAAAGCTCACCGCCGGACGCACCCTTACCAAGGGGCCGGGGTTCGGCACCAGGGTAGGCGCTGAGCATTATCGAAATCGAGTCGCGACCGTATTCCATGAAGTCGCCCGAGTCGACGATCGATACAACGAGTGAGGCGCCAGGCATTGCTAGACCCGCGAGCTCCGCCGTGACTTCTTCTTCGAGGCTGCTCGCCGAGGCTTCGCGCATTCCGGTGACTTCTCTCGCCAGGCGCTGCATGTCAGAGAATTCTTTTTCGACCGCCGCGGCGAGTTCTTCTTCTGCCCCCGGTGGTGGGTCGAGTTCCATGAGCTTTCGGGCCGCGGTGTCGCGGTATTCAAGCATTTCGTCGTAGCCGCCGTAGCGTCTGGCGAGAGCGGCCAATTCGGAACGGCGCTGCTGTAGCGCTTCAATTTCGGCAGCCGAACCGCCCTCGAGTGATTCCAGATAGCCAGAGAGTGAAGCTGCGGCATCGACCAGTTCGTAACCGATGCGCTGGAGGTTAGCAACCTGTTCGGCAAGACTTGGGTCGTGCTCGGCTACCGTTTCGAGTGCGCGACGAGCAATGCCGGCCAAGCCGACCGAGTCCGGAGAATCTCCCTCGCTAGAGAGCGCTTCGTGCGCCTTAGCAACGGCTTGTCTGAGTTCTTCGGTGTGGGTAAGCCTGGCCGCTTTCGAAATGATCTCGTCGAGTTCGCCCGGCTGTGGGTTGATTCGCTCGAATTCCTCGACGGCGATACGCAGGGCGGCCGCTTCGGCCTCACGAGTGGCAACGTTTGCCCTTAGCTTTTCGAGGCGCTCGAGAGCCGCCTTCCATAAGAAAAAGGTTTGCCGGTAGGCACCTACCTTGATAGCGAGGTCGATTCCACCGAACTGGTCAATGGCTTCACGTTGAGCGATTGTGCTCTTTAGGCGAATCTGATCGCTTTGGCCGTGGACTACGACAAGGAGGTCCGAAATTTCGCTGAGCAAAGAAACCGGCACCGCACGCCCAGAAACCGCGGCTCGCGAACGCCCCTCGCTCGAGACCGATCGGTTCAAAATAAGTTCGTCGGCCGAAACAACACCACCAGCCTCGGCAACCTTGTTCACCACCAGAGAGTCGGTGTCGAGCAACCAACGACCCTCGACGAAGGCCTCTTGGCAGCCCTGACGAATTGCCGTCGAGTCAGCTCTTTCGCCGAGTAGCAGCCCTAGTGCCGAAAGCACCATGGTTTTACCCGCGCCGGTTTCGCCCGAGATAACGGTCAAACCCTTGTCGAATTGGAGTCGCGCCTCGCGAATCACTCCAAGGTCGCGAATGAAGATTTCTTCAATCAACTCTGTTCGCCACCCTCGTGGCCTCGCCAACCCACGACCGGAAGAGAAAACTTGCGAACCAAACGGTCGGTAAAAACACCTTGGCGGAACCTAGCTAGGCGCACCGGAAACGTCGAACGCTTGATCTCGACGCGAGCGCCGGGAGGTAGCTCCCAGGTTCGCCGGCCGTCGCACCAAAGCACGCCGGATCCGGCACTTCGTTCCATTATTTCTACCGCGATCATCGACTTTGGGCTAACCACGAGTGGCCTGGCGAATAGCGCGTGCGCACTCAGCGGAACAACCAGCAGCGCCTCAACCGAAGGCCAAACCACTGGGCCACCGGCCGAGAACGAGTAGGCGGTCGAGCCGGTTGGAGTTGCAACCACGACACCGTCGCAGCCGAAGGAAGATAGTGGACGCCGGTCGATTTCTAGAACCACCTCG
>WLPL01000037.1 GCA_009698805.1 Actinomycetota bacterium
CAAAGCCATTAACTTTGGCCGAAAAAGTCTGGAACGACCATTTGGTCGTCAAGGGCGAGGGTGACGCGCCCGACCTGCTCTACATCGACCTCCACCTTGTCCACGAGGTAACCAGCCCGCAGGCCTTCGACGGCCTTCGCCTTGCCGGCCGCCCGGTTCGACGCCCAGACCTCACGATAGCGACCGAGGACCACAACACCCCGACCTTGGACATCGACAAGCCGATTGCCGATGCCACCAGCCGCACCCAGATCGAGGCGCTGCGCCACAACGCCAAGGAATTTGGCATTCGAATCCACTCGCTCGGCGACATCGAGCAGGGCATCGTCCACGTTGTTGGCCCGCAGCTTGGCCTGACCATGCCGGGCATCACCGTTGTTTGCGGCGACTCACACACCTCAACCCACGGAGCCTTCGGAGCGCTCGCGATGGGCATCGGCACCAGTGAGGTTGAGCACGTGCTCGCCACCCAAACTCTGCCACTCAAGGCCTTCAAGACCATGGCAATCAACGTCGAGGGAACCCTGCGCCCGGGAGTAACCGCCAAGGACATAATCTTGGCCGTGATTGCCAAGATAGGCACCGGTGGCGGCCAGGGCTACGTGCTCGAATACCGCGGTTCGGCGATTCGTTCGCTTTCGATGGAAGCCCGAATGACGATTTGCAACATGTCGATCGAAGCTGGAGCGCGCGCAGGCATGGTCGCCCCAGATGAGATCACCTACGAATACCTAAAGGGACGCCCACACGCTCCAGAGGGTGCCGACTGGGATGCCGCGGTTGCTTACTGGAACACCCTGCCTAGCGAAGAGGGCGCCAAGTTCGACGCCGAGGTCTATCTCGACGCGAACACCCTTGACCCATTTGTCACCTGGGGCACCAACCCCGGCCAGGGGGTCTCGCTTCTAGACAACGTGCCAAACCCGGCCGACATCGCCGACCCGAACGAGCGCGCCGCCGCCGAGCGTGCCCTGGAATACATGGATCTAGCCGCCGGTACCCCGATGAAATCAATCAGGGTCGACACCGTGTTCCTCGGATCTTGCACCAACAGTCGCATCGAAGACCTCCGCGCGGCCGCTGCCATAATCGAGGGCAAGCAAAAGGCCGAAGGCGTCCGCTTCATGGTGGTGCCGGGCTCCGCTCGTGTGAGACTTCAGGCCGAGGCCGAGGGTCTAGACCAGATATTCAAGGACTTCGGCGCCGAGTGGCGTTTTGCCGGCTGCTCGATGTGTCTCGGTATGAACCCAGACCAGTTGGCTCCGGGCGAGCGCGCCGCCTCGACCTCGAACCGCAACTTCGAAGGCCGTCAGGGCAAGGGATCTAGAACCCACCTGGTCTCACCGCTAGTTGCCGCTGCCACCGCGATTCGCGGAACACTTTCGGCTCCAGCCGACCTGGAGGGCAACTGATGGAAAAATTCGAAGTCTTTGAAGGCGTCGGCGTCCCGCTTCGTCGCAGCAACGTGGATACCGACCAGATAATCCCGGCCGTCTACCTCAAGCGCATCACCAAGACCGGCTTCGAGGACGCCCTCTTCGCGAGCTGGCGAAACGACCCCGAGTTCGTGTTGAACCAGCCTGCCTATGCGCACGGCGAGGTGCTCTTTGCCGGGCCAGACTTCGGCACCGGTTCTTCTCGCGAGCATGCCGTCTGGGCCCTCAGAGATTTTGGCTTCAAGGCCGTGTTTTCACCAAAGTTTGCCGACATTTTCAGGGGCAACTCGGGCAAGCAGGGTCTGGTTTCGGGTGAAATTTCGGAGCAAGACCTCGAGAGCATCTGGGCACTTCTAGAGGCCAATCCTGGCGCGAAAGCCACCGTCGATCTGGTCGCCAAGACGGTTCGAGTGGCCGACCTGATGGTTCCGTTCGAGATTGACGAATACACTAGGTGGCGTCTACTTGAAGGGCTCGATGACATCGGGCTCACCCTGCGAGACGAACAGTCGATCACCGACTTCGAGGCAAAAAGAGAGTCATGGAGACCCAAGACTCTCCCAGCCAAGGGAGCCAAATGAGCCAGATCACCGTAAGAGGCGGCAAGCCACTTAAGGGTCGCGTAGACCTAAAAGGCGCGAAAAACCTGGTCACCAAGGCCATGGTTGCAGCAATCCTCGGCGACACCCCGAGCGAGCTTCGCGACGTTCCTCACATCAGCGATGTCGAGGTGGTTTCTAACCTCCTCAAACTCCACGGAGTAGCAATCGATTTTGCCGACGATGGCACCATGAAGCTTGACCCGACCAACGTGAAGTCGGCTCGCATGGTAGACATCGATGCCCACGCCGGGTCTTCTCGAATCCCAATCCTGTTCTGCGGCCCACTGCTTCACCAGCTTGGCGAAGCGTTCATTCCAGACCTTGGTGGCTGCCACATCGGCGACCGCCCAATCGACTTTCACCTCGACGTGCTTCGCCACTTCGGTGCCGTGATCGAGAAGCAGCCGAATGGTATTCGGATGAGTGCTCCGAACGGGCTCAAGGGTGCCAAGGTCAGCCTGCCCTACCCGAGCGTTGGAGCCACCGAGCAGGTTTTGCTCACCTCAGTTCGCGCCGAGGGCCTAACCGAGCTTTCGGGTGCGGCGATTGAACCTGAAATCATGGACCTGATCGCGATCTTGCAAAAGATGGGCGCGATCATCTCGGTTGACACCGACCGAGTCATTCGCATCGAAGGCGTCAAGTCGCTTACCGGCTTTAGCCACCGCGCGCTGTTTGACCGCAACGAGGCCGCGTCTTGGGCCGCTGCCGCACTGGCAACCCACGGCGACATCTTCGTTGGCGGAGCTCGTCAGCAAGAGATGATGGCGTTTCTAAACGTGTTCCGCAAGGTCGGTGGAGCTCTGGACATCGAAGAAGACGGCATTCGCTTCTACCACCCGGGCGGAGAGCTAAACCCGGTGGTAATCGAAACCGACGTTCACCCCGGGTTCATGACCGACTGGCAGCAGCCACTGGTTGTTGCACTTAGCCAAGCCAAGGGCTTGAGCATCATTCACGAGACCGTCTACGAAAACCGTTTCGGTTTCACCGAGGCACTAGTCGAAATGGGCGCGCAGATTCAGATCTACCGCGAATGCCTAGGTGGCACCCCCTGCCGCTTCGGTCAGCGCAACTACTACCACTCGGCGGTGATCTCGGGCCCGACGAAACTTCAGGGTGCCGACATCCGGGTGCCAGACCTTCGCGGAGGGTTTAGCCACATGGTGGCAGCCCTCGCGGCCGAGGGCACCTCAAACGTTTCTAATGTTCAGCTAATCTCGCGAGGCTACGAGCATTTCTTGCAAAAGCTCGAAGACCTAGGCGCCGACTTCACCTACAGCGAGTAGTCATGGCCTCGCAAAAAAGAGCAAACCGCGAATTAAAAATGCCGGTGGTGAAAGCCGCCGACAGGCCTTTTGGCATGCAATTGGTCGCTCGCGTCCTAGGCCTAGTCTTGCGCCTGCTGTTTTACGTAAAACTGGTAAAAGGCAAAGAGAACGTGCCGAAAACCGGCGCATACATTCTTGCTGGCAACCACGTAACTTACCTGGATGCCCTTGCGGTTGCCTACCTGACCTTCTTCAAACTCAAGCGCGGACCGCACTTCATGGCCAAGGGTCCGCTGTTCAACGTGCCCCTGCTCGGCCCAATGTTGCGCGCCTGTGGCCAGATTCCGGTTTATCGAAACGGTCGCGTCAACGCCGAACCGATGGCCGCAGCCAAGCTCTACCTTGCCAAAGGTCACGTCATCACGATATTCCCCGAGGGCACGCTAACCCGCGACCCCGAGGGTTGGCCGATGAAGGGTCGCCCCGGTGCTATCCGGCTGGCTCTCGAGACCGGCGTCCCGGTTATTCCTCTGGGGCAGTGGGGAACCGAGGCAATCATGCCGACCTACGAAAAGAAGTTTCTGCCTCAGCCTTGGCACGCCTGCCGAATCATCATCGGCAAAGAGGTGAACCTCGACAAGTATCGCGGTCGCAAGTTGAGCAATCCCGAACTGCTGGAAGCGACCGACCTTGTGATGCAAGAGATCCTCAAACTGACCGCCGAGGTTCGTGGCGAGAAGGCACCAAAACAGCTTTATGACCCGCGCGCCGAAGGGCAGAGCACCACGGGCAACTTCAAGAAGGAGTCCAAGCAATGAGCAAGCTAGTAGTCATGGGAGCCGGCGCCTGGGGCACCACGTTCGCCAAGGTTTTAGCCGACGGCGGCAACGATGTCATGATCTGGGCAAGACGCGAGGACGTCGCCGACGAAATCAATAAGGTTCACCGCAACGGTGACTACCTACCCGGTGTGCGCTTGCCCCATAACCTCACCGCATCGAATGACCCAGCCGAAGTCCTTGCCGGTGCTACCCAGGTTTACCTGGCGCTGCCTTCGCAAGCGCTTCGCGAAAACCTCGAAATTTGGGGCTCGCACGTTCCTAAAGAAGCACTTTTGGTCAGCCTGATGAAGGGCGTCGAGAAAGACACTGGGCTTCGCATGAGCGAAGTGATGCGCGAGCTTCTCAAGGTGCACGAAAATCAAATCATCGTCGTCTCGGGCCCGAACCTGTCTCTCGAAATTGCCGCCGGTGAACCAGCCGCCTCGGTTGCCGCCTGCTCGAACCTCGACAACGCCCGTGAGGTAGCCACCGTTGCAAGCAACGAATACTTCACCACATTCACCAACAAGGACGTCGTCGGCACCGAGTTCGGTGGGATCCTCAAGAACCTGATCGCCGTCGCGATCGGTATCGTCAACGGTGTCGGCTATGGCCAAAACACCAAGGCCTCGATCATGACCCGCGGGCTAGCCGAAATCTCAAGATTTGCCGTTGCCTACGGCGCAAAGAAGAAGACCATGGTTGGCCTCGCCGGCATGGGTGACCTAATCGCAACCTCCGAGTCGCCGCTCAGCCGAAACTTCAAGGCTGGTGAAATGCTCGGCAAGGGCTACACGCTCCGCGAAGTCAGCAAGCGCCTCAGCCAAACCGCCGAGGGGCTTTCGTCGGTTGCCCCGATCCTTGCCCTGGCGGCAGCCAAGGGCATCAACATGCCTATTGTCGAGCAGGTGAAGCTCGTCATGGATGGCGAGATGAACCCGCGCGACATCGCCCCACACCTAACCCACGAAACCGACGAGCCCCAGGGCGAGTAATGGCCAAACTGCGCGTTGCCCTAGTCTTCGGAGGTCGCTCCTCCGAGCACGAGATTTCGTGCGTGACGGCCGGCGGCGTCCTGGGTGCAATCGACCGCGACAAGTTTGACGTAGTACCAATCGGAATCACCAAGGCAGGCGTCTTCGTCCCCGCCGCGGACGACACCGAAAAGTGGGCGCTAGACAAAGAGAACCTTCCAACCGTCGAGTTCGAAGGCAAGACCGTCACCTGGCTCCCGAACCGAATGATCCAGATCAACGGTGAATCGGCCGGCCACATCGACGTCGTCTTCCCCGTTTTGCACGGACCCTATGGTGAAGATGGCACGATCCAAGGTTTCTTCGAACTCCTTGACCTCCCTTACGTCGGCAACGGCGTCCTCGCCAGCGCAGCCGGCATGGACAAAGAGTTCACCAAAGCCCTGTTTGAGGCCGCAGGAGTGCCCGTGACGCCTCACGTCGTGATTCGCGAGTCTTCATGGATGCGCGACCCAGAAACCGCTCTCGAGGCAGTCAGAGGCCTAGGTGGCCTGCCGCTTTTCGTGAAGCCTGCCCGAGCCGGCTCGAGCGTGGGCGTGAGCAAAGTCAACGACATGTCCGAATTCGGCGATGCAGTCGAAAAAGCATTCAACGAGGACAACAAATTGGTTGTCGAACGCGCAGTGGTTGGTCGCGAAGTCGAAGTCGCCGTTCTCGAAGGACGCAACGGCGGCGAAACCCGAGTAACCGTAGCCGGCGAAATCATCGTCAAGGGCCGCGAGTTCTATGACTTCGAAGCCAAATACATCGACGAAGACAGCGTCGATCTGGTGATTCCGGCCAGCCTCGCCCCAGCAGAATTACAAGAAATGCAAGCCATCGCCCGCAAAGCCTTTGCAGCGATTGGTGGCGAAGGTCTGAGCCGCGTCGACTTCTTCTTGACTAAAGATGGCTTCATTGTCAACGAGATCAACACAATGCCCGGCTTCACCCGCCTAAGCATGTTCCCGAGCCTCTGGCAGGCGAGCGGTATGGACTACAAAACTCTTATTACCGAATTGATTGAGCTCGCGCTAAAGTAATTTGCAAAAGGGGGACTCATGCTAAATAACCGCAGCATTTACAGCCTTATTGCCCACACACTCGCAACGATTGGCGGCGCCTGGTTCGCAGTCGTTTATTCGACAAAAAGCGCCGGCATTTTCGCTAGCGGCAACGACGCTGCCGAAGCCGGTGGAGGCATCTTCAGCATCCTTCTGTGGGTAATTGCATTAATAGTCTTCGTTGTCGCGCTAGCACCATTCATCGGTCTTATTCTCGGCTGGATTTCGTTTTTCATGCGGCAGCCGGTGCTAACCCTTATCGCCTCAATCACCTACCTGTTGCTAGCCGTTTTTTCTATTGGTGATTCTCTAGGCGAACTCAGTGGAGCGTTGGTCATGAGCCTTATCTCGGGAATACTCGGGATCAAGGGTTTCGCTGACGAGCGAAAAATAAAATCACGGAGCTAACTGCAGGTTCTGGTGACCGGCAAGAACTGAACCGAAGGCGCTAGCGCGTCGAGGACGCTCGCCCCCGAGGCAACGCGCGAGTCGACAATCACCTCGACCGCGGGCTTTCGGCCGAAGGTGATGAACCTAAAACTTGGCGCTTTCGAATCGTCAACCAGCCAGTCGACTCCGCTAGCCGTGACGCACTGAAGCGTGCTGGCATAAACCGCAGGCAGGCCACAGCGCAGAAGAATGTGTGCCGGGTCGCCCCAGGCACCGGTGGCTTGCGAGCCGGTGACACGCTTTTTCATGCTTTCAACATCACTCGGCAGGCGAACGGTGACGTTTGCGCAGGCTGGGTTGTTTGCCTCTGGTGCGGCATCGATGTTGACAGTGCTCGAGCAACCGCTCATCAGGAGCGTTGCAAGTGCCAATAACGCGATTTTCTTCATCAAGAACAGGCTACCTTTGGTTTGTGAGTAACATCCCCACCGTCGCCGAACTAGGCGAAAACGAGAGCCTTAGGCGCACTGTTTCGCGCCTGAACGGCAGCGACTTTGCCCTGGTTGGCTCGGGCGATGACTCCGCAGTGATCAAGGCGGCCGACGGACGTTTCGTGGTCACCACCGACACCATGATTGAGGGTCACGATTTCAGACTCGACTGGTCAACCGGTTTCGACCTCGGTTGGAAGGCTGTCGCCACCAATGTTTCCGACGTCGCCGCTATGGGAGCACGTCCAACTTCTTTGGTGGTTGCAATCGCCGTTCCTGGCTCAACCCCAATCACTTTTCTCGAAGACTTTGCCGATGGCTTGAAGGCTGCCTGCGAGCAGCTTGCCCCTGGTTGCGGAGTTGTTGGGGGAGACCTCGCTGCCAGCGACAAGGTTTTCATCTCGGTAACCGCCCACGGCGACCTCGAAGGCCGCGAGCCGATTCTTCGCTCGGGTGCTAAGGCCGGTGACGTTCTCGCGGTTGCTGGAACCCTTGGCAGAGCCGCTGCTGGCTTAGCTTTGCTGTTCTCGGGCGACAACGACGCAATCAGTGCCTACGATGCCCTGGTAGGCGTTCAGAAGCGCCCAGAACCGCCTATTGCAGTGGGTATTGGTTTGAACGCAACTAGCATGCTCGACCTCTCAGACGGGCTCGCCAAGGATGCCGCTCGAATTGCCAAAGCCAGTGGCGTGAAGCTCATAATCAACTCGAGTGATCTTCAGGGTTTTGAGGCAATGCTCGACGACGTTGCAATGCGTTTGGGGGTTAGCGCACGTGATTGGGTTATCGGCGGGGGAGAAGACCACTCGCTGCTCGCGACCTTTGCGGCAGGTGTCGAGATCCCTCGGGCGTTCAAACCGATCGGAGTTGTCGCCGAGGGTGCGGGTGTTTATCTTGACGCAGAGCCGCTTTCCGACACGGGTTGGGACTCGATTACCGGGTAACTTGCATATTGCATACTAAGTATGTATATATTTACTCATGAGTGTTAGAGCAAGTATCCTCGCGGTGCTCACCATGGGTGAGTGTCACGGTTACCAACTTCGCCAAGAGATCGAATCTCGAACAGGTGGCAGTTGGCAAATCAATGTCGGTCAGATTTATTCGACCCTCGAGCGCTTGGAGCGCGACGGCTTAGTTGAGTCGGCTGGTTCCAACGAACAGGGGCAAACCCGCTACCGAGCCACGGCTACCGGTTCGGTTGAGGCGCAGTTGTGGTTGACATCGGCGATTGAGGCCAGCCCCGAGGCACGCAACGAGCTCGCGATGAAGCTTGCGTTGGCTGTGACGATTCCAGATTGTGATGTCGAGAAACTGGTTCACGCCCAGAGAGTTCAAACCATGCGCACGCTTCAGGTGCTAACCGCAACCAAACGCGATGTCGACCAGAACGACCCAGCCGAACTGCCATGGCTTTTGGTTGCTGACCTCAACATCTTCAATTGCGAAGCCGAACTTCGTTGGCTTGAGCACATCGAGGGCACTCTCGCTCGCAGTGCTGCGAGAGGCCTTAACCCAAACCAAACACTTTCAGAACCCGCAAAGCGCGGCCGACCAACCAAAACCAACTAAGGGGAATCATGAGCAAGGTGCTACTGGAACTAATCGATGTTCAAAAGACATACGGGACCGGTGAAAACGAGGTTCAGGCCCTTCGCGGCGCTAGCCTGCAGGTAAAGGCCGGCGAACTCGTTGCCATCATGGGTGCTTCTGGCTCGGGTAAGTCGACCTTGCTAACCATTGCCGGAGGTCTTGAGGTGCCCACCACGGGAGATGTTCGAGTTCTCGATAGCAGCCTGCCAACACTCAAACCGACTCAACTCGCAACGCTTCGACGCCAAACGATCGGTTACGTCTTTCAAGACTTCAATCTGATTCCCTCGCTCACAGTGATCGAAAACGTCGCCCTTCCTCTCGAGTTAGACGGAATGAAAGTTCGGAAGGCTCGCAAGGCTGCATTGGACGCACTTGTAAGCATGGAGATCGGCGAGTTAGCCAATCGATTCCCAGACGAAATCTCCGGTGGTCAGAGACAGCGAGTGGCCATCGCTCGATCGTTTGTTGGCCCTCGTCAGGTTTTACTTGCCGACGAGCCGACCGGCGCACTCGACTCAAAGACTTCTGAAGCGGTTATTAGAGCACTTCGAAAGCGAATCGATGCCGGAATTGCAGGCGTCCTGGTCACCCACGATGCAAAGCTAGCCGCCTGGGCCGACCGAATCTTGGTAATCCGTGACGGACAGATCGTCGAAGAAATCAGCAACAACATCACCCCAGAGCAGTTCGGCGCATAACCGTGGGCAGAATTACACAAAACGCCATCGCTCTTCGAATCGCCCGCCGTTCGGTAAAGCGCAACCGCCTCCAGAGCTTCTTGATCGTGGCGATAATCGCTTTGCCTATGGCATTAGCTGGCTTCGCCCTCACCGTCGTCGAGAGCAAGCGAGCAACAGGACCCGAACTCGTTAAGTATCAACTCGGACTAGCCCAGGCGCGTTACCAAATTCAGGATCTCCCCAACGAAAAGCTTTACCAATTGCCTACCGATAGCTACCTATCGTTTGACGATTATGTCCCCGAAAATGTCGGCAAAACCTTTGTTGACATCAACAAAGCGCTGCCCGGTGTCGCACTCATTGAAATCAACCAGGGAATCGTCGATTTCAAGACGGCCACAGGGATTGGGAGTATCTCGATAGTCGAGGGGGATTCCTGGAACCCAGCTTTTCTGTCTCAGGGTCCGTCAGAAAGGGTCGAGGGGCATGTGCC
>WLPL01000038.1 GCA_009698805.1 Actinomycetota bacterium
AATGCAAAACTCTTCTGGTTGCTAACCGTGTTTTATGCGCTTGCGAGTGCCGGTTACACGGTTTGGAACATTGCCACAACTGGCGAGGTTGAGATCATCGGCACCGCCGCAATGGCAATGCTGGTGTTTCTCGCGGGCCTGATCGCCTTCTATCTGCAAAAGGCCTTTAAGAGCCAGGGTCCAGTGCCCGAGGACAACCCGTCGGCAAACATCGAGGATGGCGACGGAGAAATCGGTTTCTTCAACGCATTCTCGTGGTGGCCAATGTTCCTAGGTCTTTTTGCCGCAATGTCTTTTGCTTCGCTAGCAATCGGCTGGTGGCTTTTCTTTATCGCGGTTCCACTAGCGCTAATCGCTGTATTTGGTTTCGTCTTCGAAAACTACCGCGGGCAGTACGCCCACTAGTTTTTAGTTTCTAACCCAGAAACGCAAGGCTAACGGCCAAGAGAATGATTACCGTTCCGGCCACTCTGTCGATCGGTGCTTTTGCCTTCGCATAGGCGCTGGACGCTCTCGATGTCGCAAACAGCGTAGCAACGACAACATACCAACCGGCCTCGATTAGTCCGATTGTCGCCGGTAGGGCGACTAATAGCCAGGGTTCGGGGGAGCGAGGCATCAGGGCAGCAAAGATGCTCGCGTAGACGATTATGGTTTTCGGGTTGCTGAGCTGTGTACGCAAGCCTTGAAAGAACCCCGTGGAGGGTTCGATGCCTTCCGCATTAGCACTCGAGAACACCTTCGCGTGTCTAAGCATCGAGACACCGATAAACGCCAGGTATAGCGAACCTGCAATTTTGAACACCAGAAAAATTATGGGGTTTGATTTGACGACCGCCCCGATGCCTAGTTCTGCGATCAGGGCGTAGGTCAGACCGGCCAAGCCCATCCCAAGAGCGACCTTCATGCCCTGTTTGCGACCATGCGCCATGGCGGTTCGAGCAACGACCACGAAGCTGGGCCCAGGGCTCAGAGCACCCGTTGCAATGGCCAAGCAGATGGCTAGATATGCGAAGAAGGAGCTCATGCAATCAGCAGTTTGCTAGTGGAGTTCCTTGGTGTCGCTATGAGCTGCTTTCAGCTCGGCAGGGGTTACCGGAGTAACGCGATCTTCGAAGAACCAGCTGGACATCGAGGCTCGGATGCGACCGCGAATCGTAATCTTGCCGCGAGCATTCGGTCTTGCGAGGATCGGCTGGTAATTCACGAAATCGACCAACTTGTAGCGGGTGTACTCGTCAATTTCCTCGTGAACTTCGACGTATTCACCGTGAGGCAAGCGCACGATGCGTCCGCTCTCGCGTCCGTGTAGGACGATTTCGCGGTCTTTGCGCTGCAGCGAGAGTGCAAGTCGCTTGGTGACTATGTATGCCGCGATTGGCAGAACGATCAGTGCGATCTGCAGACTCAGAAGAACCTGGTTCAGAGACATCTTAAAGTTGGTTGCAATCAGGTCGGTTGCCGCACCTGCCCAGAGAACCGCGTAGAAGACCACACCTGCAGCACCGATTGCGGTGCGAGTCGGTGCGTTACGCGGGCGATCCAAGACGTGGTGTTCGCGCTTGTCACCGGTCACCCAGGCTTCAAGGAACGGGTAGAGGGCAACGACAACGAGGAAGAGCACTCCCACGATCATCGGGATTAGCACGTTCAACGAAAGCGTGTAATTGCCGAGCATTACCTCGAGGTGGCTAGGGGTTAGACGAAGAGCGCCATCGAGGAATCCGATGTACCAGTCCGGCTGGGTTCCAGCTGAAACAGGGGATGGGTCGTAGCCACCGTAGTTCCAAACCGGGTTGATGGTGAAGGTCGCCGCAACGAGCATGATTACACCGAAGACGATGAAGAAGAATCCGCCAGCCTTAGCAACATATACCGGTGCTAGTGGGTAGCCGACGACGTTGTCGTCACGCTTGCCAGCGCCCGAGTAGTGAGTGTGCTTGTGGATTACCACCATGAACAGGTGGATCGCGATGAAGACCAAAATCAGCGCGGGAATTAACATGATGTGAAGACTGTAGAGACGCGCAACGATGCCGTCTCCTGGGAACTCTCCGCCAAATAGCAGCGATGAAATCCAGGTACCGATTACCGGAACGCCCTTGATCATGCCGTCAATGATTCGAAGACCGTTGCCCGACAGAAGGTCGTCTGGTAGCGAGTAGCCGGTGAATCCGCCAGCCATACCCAATACGAACAGTGCGAAACCGACAATCCAGTTGATTTCGCGCGGCTTGCGGAATGCGCCGGTAAAGAACACGCGGAGCATGTGAAGCCCAGCGGCTGCGACGAACAAAAGCGCCGACCAGTGGTGAACCTGACGCATTAGAAGCCCACCGCGAACCTCAAACGAGATGTCGATTGTCGATGCGTAGGCAACAGACATGTGTGCGCCCTTTAGCGGGCCGTAGATGCCGTCGTAAATAACCGGAGTCATCGCCGGCTGGAAGAAGAAGGTCAGGAAGGTGCCCGAGAGAAGTAGGACAAGGAAGCTGTAAAGAGCAACCTCGCCGAGCATGAAAGACCAGTGATCTGGGAACACCTTGCGGCCGAAGGTCTTTAGAATGCCAGCTACTCCGACCCGCTCGTCTAGGTAGTTAGCGGTACCGGCCAGGAAGCCGCCCTTTTTTGAGTTCTCGCTTGCAGTAGTCATCTTTAGGCCTTCCGGTCCCAGAAGCTTGGTCCAACGGGTTCGGTGAAGTCGCTCCGTGCGATTAAGTAGCCGTCTTTGTCAACGGTGATCGGAAGCTGGGGGAGCGGTCGTGAAGCCGGTCCGAAAATCACCTTGCAGGCGTCTGCAAGGTCAAATGTCGACTGGTGGCATGGGCACAGAAGGTGGTGGGTCTGTTGCTCATACAGAGCAACTGGGCAACCAACGTGGGTGCAAATCTTCGAGTATGCGACGATTCCCTGGTATGACCAGTCCTTGCGCTCAGGTGCTTCCATCAGAATCGCTGGGTCGACGCGCACGAGAAGAACGGCAGCCTTAGACTTCTGGGCGATCATCTCATCGTAGGTAGCTTCGCTCTGTCCAAGTTCCGCTAAACCTTCGGGAATCACGTGGAAGACCGTGCCGACCTGGACGTCGGTTGCCTTGATCGGGGTGCCGCTCGGGTCGCGCATCAGCTTCAGGCCAGGTGCCCACATGGTGTGCTTCAGGCTGTCGCCAGGGTTTGGCCCTAGGTCTCGGAAGATGACCAGGCCTGGGATTGGAAACAGCGCTAGAGCGCCGTATAGCGAGCGACGGATTAGTTTGCGACGCGAGAAGCCGGATTCTTCGTTGGCGAGGTTGATTACCTCGATCGCAGCGGCACGGGTTTCTTCGCTGCCTCGGGTTTGGTGGCGGGCCTCCGAAACCTCGGCGTCTGGCATGAGGGTCTTTGCCCAGTGCACGGCACCAATACCGATGCCGAGCATGCCGAACGCAATGCCTAGGCCTAGGAACAGAACGTTGCTACGGATGCTGTTTAGGTCGAACGAGTAAACCTTGATGCCAAAGTATGCCCAGATCGCGAAAATGCTGCTGGCGATCGAGAACAAGAAGAGACCGGCAACCTGTCTTGCGGCAGCCTTCTCGTGCTTGACGCTCTTATCGGTCATGCGAACGCGGTGTGGTTCGATGCCGGGGTCGGCGAACTTGTCGGCGTCAACCTTGGCGAGCCCAGCGCTGTAATCGAATTCGGCGTCTTCGGGTTTTACGAGACCGTTCTTCTTGTCACTCACTTGATTTCTCCCTAGAGTCCTAATTCGACTTGGCGCCAAGCCACATTGTTATGAGCACTAGGCCACCGAGCATGAAGATCCACATAAATAGGCCTTCTACTACCGGACCGAGGTTTCCGAGATCAAAGCCACCGATCGACGGGTTGGTCTGAACCGCCTGCAGGTAGGTGATGATATCGGTCTTGTCTGCAAGGGTTAGGTCTGAGTTTGAGAAGACCGGCATGTTCTGTGGCCCGGTAATCATGGCTTCGTAGATGTGTGCCGCGCTGGTGTTGGTCAAAGCGGGAGCGTACTTGCCTCCGGTAAGTGCTCCACCGGCACCGACGGCGTTGTGGCACATCGCGCAGTTGATGCGAAAGATTTGGCCACCGCGGCTGGCGTCACCCTTTTGGGCTAGGTAGGCGGCGGTTGGTGCTGCAGGTCCGGGAGCCAGTGAGGCAACCCAGGCTGCCATTGCGTCGATTTCGGGCTGCTTGAACTGGACGGGCTTCACTTCGAGCTGCGGGCCAGAGATGGCGCCGGGCATGCGTCCGGTCTCAACCTGGAAGAGTACAGAAGCGGCACCTACACCGTAAAGGCTTGGGCCGTTAGCTGTTCCCTCTGCGTTCTTGCCGTGGCAGGACGCGCAGTTGGATAGGAACAACTTGTGGCCCTGTTCTACCTGACCTGCAGTGTATGGGCTCTCGGACGCTGCCGAAGTGCTGGCTGTTGCAGCCGCGAAACCACTGCCGGTCAAGATCAAACCCGCAAGGATTACGGCAATTGCCGACCAAGGGGAGCGACGCGCGTTTTTTAAGTTCTGTTTCATGGCTTTATGTCTCCCTTGGTTACTTCAAGACGTAGATGATTAGGAACAAGCCAATCCAAACCACGTCAACGAAGTGCCAGTAGTAGGAGACGACAATTGCGCTGGTTGCCTCAGCGTGGCCAAACTTCTTGGCTAGGAACGTGCGCCCAATAACGATAAGGAACGCGATAAGTCCTCCGGTAACGTGCAAGGCGTGGAACCCGGTTGTGATGTAAAAGGCACTGCCGTAGGAGTTTCCGTTTAGGGTTACCTGATCCTGGATCAGGTTGGCGTATTCCCAGACCTGACCTGAGACGAACATGGCACCCATTACGAAGCTGAGGAAGAACCACTCAACCATTCCCCACTTCATGGGGGAGAGGCCGGTGCGACGAGGCTGCATACGCTCGGCCGCGAACACACCGAATTGGGCAGTGAAAGAAGAAAGAACCAGGATGATCGTGTTGGTGAGAGCGAATGGAACGTTTAGCTTCTCGACCATTTCGCTCCACATGACGGGCGACTGAGCCTTGAGGCTGAAGTACATGGCGAAGAGGGCGGCGAAGAACATAACTTCGCTACCTAGCCAGACGATTGTTCCTACCGCGGTCGCGCTTGGTCGGTTTACCACTGGGGCTGAATTGGGGTTTACGGTCGTCGAAGACATGCCTTAATCTTATCCTTTGCCGCGCTTGGTTTGCGGACATTAGGGGCAGTTTGACCAAGATTTCCCTCGTAATATTGCCAATATGACAACTGCGCCCAGCTGGTCGGCAATTCTGACCAAATTACTCGCAAAAGCGGACCTCGATCGCACCGAGGCCGACTGGGCGATGACCGAGATTATGTCAGGTGAAGCCTCCGAAGCTCAGGTTGGCGCATTCATGCTTGCTTTGAGATCCAAGGGTGAAACCGTGGACGAATTAGCCGGTCTGGTCGACGTGATGTTGCGACAGTGCGTGCTACTAGAAACCGGCGATGACGCGGTAGACATCGTCGGCACCGGGGGAGACCTTGCCGGGACGGTCAATATTTCATCGATGGCATCGATTTTGACGGCCGGTGCCGGAGTTCCCGTGATGAAGCACGGAAGCCGCTCGGCCTCAGGTAAGACCGGTTCGAGCGAAATGCTCGAAGTCTTGGGAGTTCGGCTCGATCTTTCACCCGAACGAGTTGCAGAAATCTTCGCCGAGGTCGGCATCACGTTCTTCTTCGCGCCGATTTTTCACCCGGCGATGCGTCACGTCGCCCCGATCCGCAAACAACTAGGGGTGCCGACCACTTTCAACTTTTTGGGTCCACTCGCCAACCCGGCTCAACCAATCGCCACCTCACTCGGTGTCGCTAACGCCCAAGTTGCACCTCTAATGGCCGCCGAAATGGCGTCCAGAGGGCGTTCGGCACTCGTTTTCAGGGGTTCTGATGGCTTGGATGAGCTAACCACCACCGGAAACAGCCAAATTTGGCAGGTTTCTGGGGGAGTGGTCACCGAATTCACCCTCGATCCGACCAGATTGGGGCTCAAATTAGCGCTCCCAGCCGAATTGGAAGGCGGCGACGCACATTTCAACGCGAATGTTGCCAGGTCGGTTCTATCGGGCGATACCGAAGGCAATTTGGCTCGCGTGCGAGACATTGTGATGCTGAACGCAGCCGGTGGCGTCGTGGCATACAACCTCGCCAAGAATCCTTCAGAGGCAACACTTGATCTAACCGAACGTTTCTCAAAGGCGCTGGCCCTGGTAGGTGCAGCAATCGACGACGGAAGAGCGGCCGAGAAGCTCTCAGCCTGGACGGCAGCTACCGCCCTATAACCCAATCCTTCGGGGAAGTGGGCTGGAGTAGTAAATAAATATTACTTTACATAATGTTCATTATCGGTAACAGGGTATCAGGACGAGAAGTGGAGACCGAGGTGGTCGGCAAGCCCGTGTGGGCCCACACTCTCACCGGAGGCAATCAATTCAGACACGCTCCACCATTGCCACTCGAGCACGTCGCGGTGTTCATCGGTCGTCCAACCCGAGTCGTCCAAGATGAAATCTTCGATGCGAACCAGGTAGAAACTGTCGGTGTAGGTCTGGTAATGAATCTCGTCGGCCCAATCCCAACGTCCGGTGGTTTGCCACCAGATTTCGCCCAGATCCGATTCGGTGAGCCTAAGACCGGTTTCCTCGAACAATTCACGCAACGCGGCCCCTGGAATCGTCTCTCCAGCGTCTATGCCGCCCCCTGGTGTCAGCCAGCGCGGTGGCAGACCAAGTTCTGGGTCGAAGTGAGTAAGAATCAGAAACACCTGGTCGAGCTTGTTTATTAGGAGCACCCGGGCAGTCGGGCGATCGCGAACCAGAATCTTCTCGGTCACTTGCGCTTCCTGAGTGGTATACCGAAGAGCTTCATCGAGGTCTGCATGAGGTAACCGATACAGACGGCAAAGATTAGGGTTCCCTCGCGAACCTGACCGCCCATCAGCCAGCCGATCGTGAGAACCGTGCCTTCGTACATAGTTCTGACCAACCAGAAGGGCCACCCCAAGCGCAGCTGGGTGCCAACCATGAGCCCGTCACGAGGGCCTGAGCCCAGTTTGCTCGCGATATACATGCCGGTTGCAAAGGCCACGATCACCATGCCCAGTAGGAACATGATCAGGTTCGGCAGGTATTCGCTCGGGGTCGGCAGAAAAGGCGTCCAGAGATCGGCAAAAATTCCGATCAGAATGGCGTTCAGCACGGTGCCGATTCCAGGTTTTTGGTTCTTTAGCGGAATCCAAGCGAGGAGGACGATTACGCTGACGATCGCTGACGAAATCCCGAAGGTAAGGTGCGTTTGAACGCTAATCCCCTGGGCAAATACGTCCCACGGCGCGATTCCGATCTTGGAATGAACCATCATGCCGATACCCAGCCCATAGATGGCTAACCCGACCATGAGCTGCGATACCCGCCAAAACATCTTCACCGACCTCACAATACCCGCCAGAGCAGGGCCAATCGGTGAACACGAGTGGAATCGGGAACAATTCTCAGGTTTCTGGTGTTTAATTAGCTGATTGCCCAAAAGGTATTGAGGAGAACAAAAATGTCACAGTCAACAATGCGCGGAATGCGCCTCGGAGCCCAGAGCCTCGAAGCTACCTCCGGAATCGTATTCTCGGAACGTAGCGATTACACCTACGTCTGTGCCAGCGGTCACGAAACCGTTTTGACCTTCGCCGCTGAGGCAGAACTCCCCCAGACCTGGCAGTGCAAATCCTGCTCAGTTCTCGCAACCCTGCAAGAAGGCGGCAAGTCCGTGATTCTTGAAGCCAGCGACGACAAGGGCCCTAGGACTCACTGGGAAATGATTTTGGAGCGCCGCACTCGCGAAGAGCTTGAAGAGATCCTTGCCGAGCGTCTTGAAATCATGCGTGCGCGTCGCGCTAGCGCTAAGGGCGAAGCCTAAAAACCCGCCTAAAACCAAGTTTCGTGGTCAGCCATAGTGCCTCTCGCACTATGGCTGAACTCATTTTTGAGGCTCCGTGCGCGCGTTCCTCAAAAAGGATAGGCACCTCGATGATCCGCCCGCCCGCCTGTCGAGAACGCCAAGCCAGCTCAACCTGAAACGCGTAGCCGTGCGCCGAAACACCCTCTAGCAGCGGCATCAGAAACGCAAGGCGATAGACCCTAAAGCCCGCCGTGATGTCCTTGATTTTCGCCCCCAAGATTATCGAGGTGTAACTGTTACCCGCGCGACTTATTAGACGACGGTAGAGCGACCAACCGTGCGAGCCGCCGCCCGAGACGTATCTTGAGCCGATGACTAGATCGTGATCCCCCGCCAGCTCGAGCAGCTTCGGTAGGTCCACTCCCCTGTGGCTTCCGTCGGCGTCCATCTCAACCACGAAGTCGTAACCCTTCGAGTTCGCATATTCGAAGCCGGCCACGTAAGCCGGGCCCAGTCCTAGCTTTTGCTCGCGATGTAGCACGGTTATTTGCCGGTTATCGGCGGCCAAACTATCGGCCAGCACACCGGTGCCGTCTGGGCTGGAGTCGTCGACGATCAGCAAGTCGATGTCTTCCACGCTCGCGAACAGATTGCGAACGGTTTCGGCTAGCGAATTCGCTTCGTTGAAGGTTGGCATGATCACCAGGAACTTCACTTTTTTAGTCTTCGTTTCGTTTTCGATGCCATAAGCAGAAGGCTAAGCAACAGGGCAACAGCGGCAAACCC
The DNA here is from genome assembly GCA_009698805.1 of Actinomycetota bacterium. GTDB lineage: Bacteria > Actinomycetota > Actinomycetes > Actinomycetales > Microbacteriaceae > Rhodoluna. The sequence continues at coordinate 8,720 of WLPL01000038.1, forward strand.
AAGTTCCAGCGGCTCGGCTATGAATATGGCCGGTGTCTTGCTGGTTCGTAGCGGAACCGTATCGAGCATGAAACCGCGCTGGTATGCCGAAAGGTAGTTTTGCGCCGAGCCATCGGGCAAGTAAACCGCCGACGGCCCAACCGTGGAGATATTCACCAGGGCCCTACCGGTTTCGATTGCTCGAAGCCTGGCGATGGCCAGCTGCTGGTAAGCTTCGTCACTTTTGCCGAAGTCCGAGTTGTTGGTCTGCGAGAAGATGACCTCCGCTCCCCCGTTAACCAGCTGGCGTGAGACTTGGTCAACCGCGATTTCGAAACAGATGAGGGTTCCGGTGCGTTTGTCGCCGAGTTTGAAGATGCCGTCGCGTTTACCCGGTGCGAAATCGTAGCTCAGCAGTCCGATTAGGTCGGGGGCAATTTTCGACCAGAAGGCTCGGTCTGGAACGTACTCCGCAAAAGGTACCGGTCGCGTCTTGTCATACCAGTCGGCAATCCCCTTGTTCGGTAGCCAGAGCACGGACGTGTTGAAAAGCTTGTCGCGGCTGGTCACCGTGCCGAAAATCAACGGTTTACCGAGCTTGTTTATGAAGGTTTCTAGCCTTCGGTAGTTTTCCGGGTTTCCGAACAGATCAAGGTCAACCGCGTTCTCCGGCCAGACCACAACGTCAAATTTCTTTCCAGTTGCGATTAATGCTTCGGTGGCAAGTATATGGTTGGCCAACAGTTTGCCGGCGTCGCGGTTAGCGAACAGACCGGACTTCGCACTCCCCTGCGCCGCCCCAACCGTCATCGTGCCGTCCTCGGGTTGATTGCTGATTGCGAAGGTGACCGGAACCAGGATCAGCGCAACGAAGGCAAACAAGGCGATCGCCGTGCGCCTAATGGTCACGCCCTGCCTCAGGAATTCGATCGCAAAAATCACGCAGAACGCGATCATGAAGTCGGCTAGTTGGCTTCCGCCGAGCCAGACCCATCTGGCAACCAAGGTATCGGCCTGAGAGCTGACCAGTTTTGCCCAAGGGAAACCCCCGTATGGGTAATTGCCCGAGAACCACTCCCTAGCCACCCAGAAGAT
>WLPL01000039.1 GCA_009698805.1 Actinomycetota bacterium
CCGGAGCTCTACTCGCTCGCAGTTCTAGGTGCCACGTTCCTCGGCATCCGGATGCTCAGCCGCGTCACAACGCTGAAGGGCACGCTAGTCACCTGGGGCGCACCGATGGCCGTTGCCATCATTCCCTCGGCGATTTATTCATACCAAGCGATAACTTCGCCATTCAGCGACTTGGACGCACTCCAGATCACCCGCGTAATCGGCGTCATCGTGATTAGCGCAATCGCGCTGATACTGGGCATGCGTGCCGGAAACCTAGGTGCGGCGGCCTCGGGAACCATCGGGCTCACTCTTGCGGCCGTGCCAAACCTCTGGTTCCGATTCGACGGAGTTGCAGCTGGCCAGACCAACGTGGAACTTCGTGCGTTGCTTGTCGGCGGCTTCGTGTTCCTGATTCTGGCGGTCTCCAAGCAGTTCAAACTCACCGCCGGAAACAGCGTGGTCTACGTCGGAATCCCGACCATGATTGCCCTCGCTCCAGCGGTTTTGAACACCTTGGACGCACTGAGCCACCCAACCTTCCAGGCAATCGACTGGTGGCGCTTCGGCATCGTGCTGAGCGTTTCACTGACCTTGCTAGTGGTCGGTTCGCTGCGCGAACTGGGTGGAATGTTCTACCCCGGTTTTGCAGGTGTGCTGGTTTCGGCTCTGCCATACGGCTTTAAGCAGATCAACGGAGCAGCCTGGCTACTTTGGATCATTCTGCTACTGGTAGCCGCAACCCTGATCTGGCTGGCCACGCGAATCGAGAAGATGCGCAAACTTGGTCGTACCCCAGCCATGTGGCTCAAAGAACTCAAGTAACACAAAAGAAAAAGGGCTGGGTTTTCACCCGGCCCTTTTTCTATGTAAGCGTCTTAGCTCTTCTTGCGCTGCGAGTAGAGACGAGCACGCACATTGGCGTCAAGCTCAACCTTGCGGATTCGAGTTGCCTCTGGGGTCACCTCTACGCACTCGTCTTCGCGAGCGAACTCTAGGCACTCCTCGAGCGAAAGCTTGCGCGGTGGAGTTAGTGACTGGAACTCATCTGAGGAGGCTGCACGCATGTTGGTGAGCTTCTTCTCCTTGGTGATGTTGACGTCCATGTCGTCTGCGCGAGAGTTCTCACCGACAACCATTCCCGCGTAAACCTCGCTGGTTGGCTCAACGAAGAACGAGCCGCGCTCCTGAAGACCGATCATTGCAAACGGGGTCACTACACCGGCGCGGTCGGCAATCATCGAACCGTTGTTGCGAGTGATGATTTCGCCGAACCAAGGCTCATAACCAGCCGAGATTGCGTTGGCGATGCCGGTGCCCTTGGTGATGGTCAAGAACTCGGTGCGGAACCCGATGAGGCCACGTGAAGGTACAAGGAACTCCATGCGGGTCCAGCCGGTGCTGTTGTTCACCATGTTGACCATGCGGCCCTTGCGAGCGGCCATTAGCTGGGTTACAGCTCCTAGGAACTCTTCAGGCACATCGATGGTGAGATCTTCGACAGGTTCGTTGACCTTGCCGTCGATCTTCTTGGTAACAACCTGAGGCTTACCAACGGTTAGCTCATAGCCTTCGCGACGCATCTGCTCGACGAGGATCGCTAGGGCGAGTTCGCCACGACCCTGGACCTCCCAGGCGTCTGGACGTTCGGTAGGCAAGACCTTGATCGAGACGTTACCAATTAGTTCTTTGTCTAGGCGGTCTTTCACCAAACGAGCGGTGACTTTTGCGCCCTTGACGCGACCGGCCATCGGCGAGGTGTTGATACCGATGGTCATCGAGATTGCTGGGTCGTCGACGGTGATCATTGGGAGCGGGCGAATGTCGTTCGGGTCGGCCAAGGTTTCACCGATGGTGATCTCATCGATACCGGCCACGGCCACGATGTCGCCGGGGTTGGCCTCGTCGGTTGGGTATCGGTCGAGAGCCTTGGTCTTTAGAAGCTCGGTGATCTTGACCGTCTGGGTGGTGCCATCGGCACGAACCCAGGCAACCTGCTGACCCTTGCGAAGGGTGCCGTTGAAGATGCGTAGCAGCGCTAGGCGGCCAAGGAACGGCGAGGCGTCCAGGTTGGTAACGTGCGCCTGAAGCGGGTGCTCGTCGTCGTAGACCGGGGCTGGGATGTACTTGAGGATCGCACCAAAAAGCGGCTCGAGGTCGTCTGAGTCTGGCATGGTGCCATCGGCAGGCTTGTTTAGGCTCGCGCGGCCGGCGCGGCCGGATGCGTAAATGACTGGTAGGTCGAGAATCGAGTCGATGTCGAGATCTGGTACCGAGTCGTGCAGGTCGCTGGCTAGGCCAAGTAGAAGGTCGTGAGTTTCTTCGACAACCTCGTCAATTCGGGCGTCAGGGCGGTCAGTCTTGTTTACGAGCAAGATAACCGGGAGCTTGGCTTCTAGGGCCTTGCGCAGAACGAAACGGGTCTGCGGCAGTGGACCCTCGGATGCGTCAACGAGCAAAACGACGCCATCGACCATAGAAAGACCGCGCTCGACCTCGCCACCGAAGTCAGCGTGACCGGGGGTGTCAATCACGTTGATGGTGATCTCTTTGCCGTTTGCCGAAGCGCCCTTATAAGCAATGGCGGTGTTCTTGGCGAGAATAGTGATGCCCTTCTCGCGCTCGAGGTCGCCGGAGTCCATGACTCGCTCCCCCAGGTTCGAGTGCTCGCTGAATGAGCCGGTCTGGCGCAACATGGCGTCAACCAGGGTCGTCTTGCCGTGGTCTACGTGGGCAACGATTGCTACGTTGCGCAGGTCATCTCTAGTGGCCTTAGCCATGAATACATCCTTGGTCTTAGCACGCGACAGCCTCAGGGCTAGTGCTTTTGGGGTTTAGACAAGTCTAACCGCTAGTTGGACGAAACCGACCATGTCCAGTAACCCCAAGTTGCGCTATCACCGAAAGGTGAGACCTGCAGTGAGCCGAACTTGGCAAGGTACATAATCAAGTTAGGCACCTGGAATAGCGGGACTCCGTAGCCGCTGGCATAGAGTCGGGCATCGATTTTCTCGAGGATTTTGGCCTGATCTAGCGGCTTGCTGGCACTCGCGTAGTCGTTCAGTAACGAGGTCACCAAAGCATCGCTGTAGCGAGTGACCCGGTCGTTGACAAGAGTTGAGACTGCAGCGCCGGAGACTCCGACCAGCGATCGCGGGCCGATGAATACGTCGAAATTGCCGGCAAAAAGAGCCGAATCCGGGGCCTTGCTCGAGCTGTCAATCAAATTGAAGCCCGCCGAGGCTGCGCGAAGGCCCACCGCCTTAAACTGGGCGACAGATCTAGGGTTTGTCGAGTCAAAGACCACACGGACATCGACTGGGGCGCGCACGCCGCTCTCAGTGACCAAAGTGGACGCCTTTTGAACGTCCTGGAGCAGATAGCCCGCAGACCCGTTAGAGCCGACCGAGGAGTCGTAATAGTCGGAGTTGCTCGGGTAGATAAAAGAGTCGGTGGCATTGACCTTAGTCGAGGCGGAGGCATTTTGAACGATCCTCGCCTTCGGCACAAGGTTCATAAACGCCTGTCGGAGCATTGCGGCTGCCGTCTTTTTGGAACCGTAAGTCGAGTCGGCAAAGGCGCTTCCAGCGCCAAAGTTGAACAAAACCATGTCTGCTGTTGCGCCATTGCGCAGCGAGGTGTTTGCCTTGGTGGTTCCGGAGAGACTTTGAACCATTCCGATGAGATCCGAGTACTTGAGCAGCCCAGACTCGGCAGCTGCGATGATGTCGACCTTGCCCGTGTTCATGTCGTTCAGGGCCTGCATTGAGTCGCCGTAGAGCTTCAGGTTGACCGTTTCGGTGACCGGAGCGAAATCACCCTGGTAATTGGTGCGCGCCTTCAAGTTGATCTCTTTGTTAGCCACGAGCCCGGTAATCGAGTAAGCACCATTCGAAACGAACGAACTCTTGTTCATTTCAAGCCCACGCGTGTCGTAAACGCTGAGGTAAGCGCCGGCCAGCTCGCTAATCTTCGCCGAATCCACCCCCTGAAGGGCCGCTATGACGGCAGCCTTGCCGGTGCTGGCAGCGATTCCGTTGAAGGCCGCTGCGGCAACGACGTGAGCCGGGGTTGAGGCTGTCAGCGCGGTCTGCCAGTTAGCCACGGGCTGAGAGAAAGTCAGGGTCAACGAACGTAACCCAACGGACTTTACAGACGCGTACTGCAGATCGTTTCCGGCACGACGCGAGTAAAAGTGCACACCGCCAAGACTCTTGGCGGCCATGAACGAGAGCGCCAAGTCAGCCGAATCGATCGGTTGGCCGTCAGACCATTTGCGACCAAGAGCTATCTCGTAGGTGACCGTCAAGGGGCTAGTGCTATCAACCTTCACGATACCGAAACCGGGGTTGGCGACCATATTCCCAGAGGAATCCTGCGCGTAGAAGCCTTCGCTGGTTAGGTTCGCGACCTCATCGGCTAAGTGTTGCGCTGAAGGTGTGGTGACCACGTCCGGGTTTAGTGAAATCATCGTCGCTGTTTCTGCGATGTTGATTGCCGTGCCGCGCACGAGTTGAACCGAAGTCGAGCAACCTGCCAGAGCCAGTGTGCTCAGCGCTATTAGCGCCACCAAAAAACGTTTCAACTAATCTCCAGAGGTCTGGTGTTAGGTTACTTGCTCTTGAGGCGAGCTTCGCGGCGTTTGCGCTGCTCGGCTGGGTCAGGCACCGGCACGGCAGATAGCAACATCTGGGTGTACTCGTGCTGAGGAGACTGAAGGATCTGGTCGCGGTCGCCGATCTCAACCAGGACACCGTGCTGCATAACAGCGATTCGGTGAGCCAGAATTTCGACTACCGCGATGTCGTGGCTGATGAAGAGGCAGGCGAAGTTCAGGCGGTCTTGCAGCTCCTGAAGTAACTCGAGGAAGCGAGCCTGGATCGAAACATCGAGCGCCGAGGTTGGCTCATCTGCGATGAGGATGTCTGGGTTCATCGACAGTGCGCGGGCGATACCGACGCGCTGACGCTGACCACCCGAAAGCTCGTGCGGGTAACGGTTGCGGTAGCTGCGAGGCAGCTCGACCGAGTCGAGAAGGTCTTCGACTCTGTGGTCAAGCTCTTCACCCTTGGCAACCTTGGCCAAGAACAAAGGCTCGCCGATGCTCTCACCGATTGGTAGTCGAGGGTTCAGCGACGAGGCAGGGTCTTGGAAAACGATGCCGGTGTGGGTGCGAACTTCGCGAAGCTGCTTCTGCGATGAACCTGCAATCTCTTTGCCAACGATCTCAATCGAACCGGACTTCACCGGAATCAGACCGATGGCGGCGCGGCCGACAGTAGTCTTACCCGAACCAGACTCTCCAACGAGGCCGAGGATTTCGCCGCGTTGGATATCGAAGGTTACGTTCTTTGCGGCGGTGAAAGCTGGCACGCGTCCACGCTTTGGATACTCGATGGTTACATCCTTGAGTGAAAGGACTGGGCCGCCAGACGCGTCAGACTTAAGGTCACGAGAAGGCGCCGAACCAAGTTTCGGAACCGAGTTCAGAAGTGAAATCGTGTAAGGGTGCTTTGGGCTATTGAAGATCTGGTCGGCAGTTCCCTGCTCAACTGTGAAGCCGTCCTTCATGACCAGAATCTTGTCGGCGAGGTCGGCAACCACACCCATGTCGTGAGTGATCAGCAGGACGGCCGAGTTCAGCTTGTCCTTAAGGTTTCGCATGAGGTCGAGGATTTCGGCCTGAACGGTCACGTCTAGAGCCGTAGTTGGCTCGTCAGCAATAAGCAGTGCTGGGTCGCAGGCAAGCGACTGAGCTATCATCGCGCGCTGACGCTGACCACCCGAAAGCTGGTGCGGATACTTGTCAACCGACGCTTCGGGGTTAGGGATCTCGACGAGGGTCAAGAGTTCAATGGCGCGATTACGAGCAGCCTCTGTCGACATGTCGAAGTGGGTGCGAAGAGTTTCGATGATCTGAAACCCGATCGTGTAAACCGGGTTTAGCGCGGTCATCGGCTCTTGGAAGATGTATGAAACTTCGCGGCCACGGAACTTGCGAAGAGTTGCCACGTTGGTGCCGAGCATTTCGGTGCCCTTAACGAGGACGCTGCCTGTGACACGGGCGTTCGAGGCGAGTAGCCCCATAAGACCCATTGACGAGGATGACTTGCCCGAGCCTGATTCACCTACGATTGCGAGTACCTCACCAGACTTGATGTGGTAGTTCATGTCAATCGCTGCGGGATACCAGCTGCCGTCGACCCAAAAGTCAACGTTGTAGTCCTTTACTTCAAGAACTGGGGTTTGACTAGTCGTCATTTCGTTTCCTCGCACTTTTTGTGGGATCCATTTATTTCGCTGGGATAATAGGCAGAATGAACGTCATTCGACCAACCCTCGCTCGATACGCAGTTATCGGAACCGCTCTCGTAACCTCTATTGCCGTTGCTTCGGCTCTGATCGCTGGCAAGTCCAGCGAACTTCCGAACCTGCTCATCATGCTGGCGTTCTTCGATTTGGCCGTGTGGCTGTTCTTCATTGAGCCAAGAATCAAGTACGACGAGAACCGTCTCGAGGTCAGAAACCCTCTCAGAGTCTTCAAAGGCGACTGGGCCGCCGTTAAGGGATTCGAAACCAAGTTTGGACTGACCGTCCTGTGGTCTGGCCGAAAGTTTGTCAGCTGGTCGGCTCCAAGCCCGTCCCGAATCCAAGCTCGACGAATCGACAAGCATGAACTCAAGGGCAGCGACCTCCAGGGCCTCGAGTTCATCGAACCCGGTCAAACTCCAAACTCCGCCTCGGGTAGTGCCTTGCTGCAGCTCGAGAGCGCTCGCGAGGCCAGCAAGAGCGTCAAGGCTGACGCCACCGTGACCATGAACTGGTTCGGCGTTGCTGGATTGCTCGCGATAATCGCGCTCGGCTACCTGGCTCTGCATTAGCCGGCCTTCGCAGCCTTCTCGGCCTTGTGAGCTGCCGCGATGTCCTTGCGGGTGATCTTGCGCTTCTGACGCGGGTCGAATGCGTCACGAAGACCATCACCGATGAAGTTCACGCTCAGAGCGATCGAGATGATGAAGAAGCCTGGCCACCAGAACAGCCAAGGGCTGGCCTGGAACGAGTCCTGGTAGGTGCTGATTAGGGTACCCAGCGAGACGTCAGGCGACTGAACACCGAAACCGACATAGCTAAGAGCGGTTTCGAGCAAAATCGCTCCAGAGAGCAACAGGGTGATCGAGACGATGATTACACCCATTGCGTTTGGCAAGATGTGCTTGAAAATGATTCGGTTGTTCGAAGCTCCTGCAACCCTGGCAGCATCGACGAATTCACGCTCGCGAAGAGTCAGGAACTCACCGCGCACCAGACGGGCGAGGCCAGTCCAGGCGAAGAAGCCGAGGAACAGTGCCAGTGGGAACACACCCAGGTTTCCGAGCTTCATACCGATAACCGAACCGATGATGATGGTTGGAATCGTGATGATTAGGTCGGTAAATCGCATCAAAAAGGCATCGACGAACTTACCGAAGAAACCAGAGATCGAACCGAGTACGGTGCCGATTAGGCCACCGATGAATCCGACAACCAGCATGACCATGATCGACTGCTGAGCGCCTCGAATGACCAAAGCGAAGTAGTCGTGACCGATGGTGTCTTGGCCGAACGGGTGATCTCCGATTCCAAGTGGTTTGCCGGAGAAGGGGTTTAGGTTCATGGTGGGCGCACCTACGGTTAGCTGACCCATGTCACCGGTGCCATAAGTGACCTCGGTCAAGTCATAAATGGTCCAGTGCCACCAACCGGGAATGGTGAACGGAGCATTCTTGGTGCCGAGGTGGATGCCTCCTGCAGTAAACAGGAACAGGACGATGAAGACCAGGTAGATCATCGAGATCATCGCACCGCGGTGTCTGAAGAAGCGCTTGCGAACGAGCTGCCCCTGGCTAAGGCCCGCGGTCTCGCGCATTTCGATCGAGTTAGCTTCGGCAGCGCCGGCTTCTACTGCTTTGTCTTTTTTGGCCATGATTTAGTTACCCATTCGAATACGAGGATCCAGTGCGGAGTAGGTGATGTCTGCGAGCAGGTTGCCCATCAGAGCGAGGAACGAGGTTAGGAAGAAAACGCCCATGAGGAGGTTGAGATCCTGGCTGCCAACTGCGGAGAGGAATACGGTACCCATACCCTTCCAGCCGTAGATTGACTCGGTGATGAATGCTCCACCAATCAGACCCGAAAGGTCGAAGGCAATCAGAGTGGTAAGCGGGATCATGGCATTTCGCAATGCGTGCCGGACAACCACTGTGCGCTCGGTGAGGCCCTTGGCGCGAGCGGTTCTGATGTAATCCATGTTCATGACCTCTAGAAGGCTGCTGCGTGCGTAGCGCACGTAACCAGCGAAAGAGATCAACATGATGCCGAGCGTAGGCAGTAGTAGGTGCAGCAGCACATCGAGCAGCTGCCACCAGTAGTTGTTGCTGGTCATGAGGTCGTTGCCCGCGCTGATTGTTGGTAGCGGGCGACCGCTGATGGCATCTGAGTTCACGTAGGGGTTCCAGATTTGCATCAACTTGTCGAGGATTGTGAAGAGGGCCGTGATGACGGCTGTGATGGCACCGATTCTGGTCAGAGCTCCGCGGTCTTCCTTGGCCCAGAATCTACCGATTAGACCACCGATGAATGCCGTGACTACTCCCATGCCGAGCATGATTGGCAGGTTAAGCCAAGAGCCGGGAACCATGTTGAAAGGTACGTAGATGATTGCCCCGAGAGCGACAACGCTGAGAGCCGCGTAGCGGCCAGTCTTGTTATCGAAGCCCATGGTCAAACCGGCAACGGTGAGGCCGAGCCCGGCGGAGAAGAGGACGACTAGGACTATGCCCAAGCCCGGCTTTTGGAACCAGTTGATCACGTTCAGCAGCTGCATGACAAGCCCGCTCGAGATTACCGCGATTCCAAAGGAAATCCAGAACCGTTTGCGGCCGCCACCGATAAACGTGGCCGCTACTACACCGAAGACGAGCGGTATCGCTATTAGGTAGGTCGTGGAGATCTTCCCTTCGGCCAAGAAGTCGTTAAAGCCGATTGCGAGGTACTGCTTCAAAAGCACGGCGATCCAGAAAACCGGAAGCGAGAAGAACAAGAACGAAATGAAGGTCATCGTGTAGTCAAGTCGTGAGTACTGACGAATAGCGCTTAGGACACCGATCGAAATACCGAGGAGTATGGCTAGGAATGTTGCGGCGGTCACCAGACGAAGAGTGATTGGTACAGCGGCACTGATCAGATCGAGCACCTCTCCACCACTTCTGGTCTTACCGAAGTCGAGATCTCCGACGAATATTCCAGCAATACCCTTGAGCCACAAAAAGTATCGGGCCGGTGGCGGCACGTCCAACTGCAGCTGAGCCGTGAGGCGTTGAATCAGGTAGACCTTGTTTTCGGCGTTGCTCTCGGCGAGGCCGGCTAGCGGGTCACCCGCAATCGCTTCCATGTTGTAAACCAAAAAGCTCGAGCCAAAAAGGATCAGTAAACTGATTGCAATGCGGCGACCAATAAAAGCGAGCATGCCGTTTATCTCCATCGATTAGTTCTGACCCTGACGGCCAAACACTCACCATTCTAGTAGCAGAATGCTCGGGTTAAAGAGAAGTTGGCCCCGAGTTTCCTCGGGGCCAAC
>WLPL01000004.1 GCA_009698805.1 Actinomycetota bacterium
CACGTTGGTATTCTCCTCTCATGGAATTTCAGTTTCAAGCCCGCATTTTTGAATGGCGAGGTCCGGCCCCCTTCTACTTTGTGGCACTGCCAGATGACGTCGCGACTTTTGTTGCGTCGATGGCAAACCAACTCACCTACGGTTGGGGCGTTATTCCGGTTAGCGCGACCATAGGCAAGACAACGTTTACAACCTCGATGTTTCCTCGCGAGGGAGGCTACCTTTTGGGGCTAAAAGCGACCGTTCGTAGCACCGAAAATCTAAAACAAGGCGATGATATCGAGGTCAAGTTAGCGCTCAATATGTAGGGTTTTGCGTCTAGAAGACTAAAGTTTACTTATGGTTCTTCTGAAATGGATGATTAGCGCAGTCGCTGCTATCGCCTTGATGTTCGCGGCTCTTCCGAGCCAGGCTGCCGCGACAATAGACACCCAATACGTCGAAGGAACAGATGAAGCCGCGGCCCTCTACAACCCGCTGGTGGTCAACCAACTAGACCTGCAAATGCCTCAGAGCACGATCGATGGACTGAACGGCTCAACCAACTACTGGGGAAACGAAGGCCCATACCTCCCAGCTACGCTCTCGGGTGTAGTAAATGGCGTGCCATTCGCCGCCATGGAGGTCGGAGTTCACCTAAAGGGTGCATGGGGCTCTTGGAGAAACATCTATGGCAAGTCCGGATTCAAGGTCAAGATTGACTTCAAAAACAAGAACGCCTCTCTCTATGGAGTTACAAAGCTGACTCTCAACAACATGGTTCAAGACCACAGCTCGGTTCACGAGAGCATGGCCTATCGCTTGTTTAGGTCGGTTGGGGTTCCGACCTCCAGAACCGGTTATGCAACGGTCAGAGTCAACGGGCAAAGTTACGGCCTTTACCTGAATCTTGAGACCGTAGACACCAAACTGCTGAATCGTTGGGGAATCACCCCGACCCACATCTACAAGGGTGGTGTACCAAACTTCCCAGATCTTTACTCAGGAGACATTTATAAATACCAAATCAGTCAAGGCTCACTGACCGACACCTCAGATCTGCTCGCACTAACGCGGATTGTCGATCAAGGTAACGGGCCGAACTGGTTCTCGCGCATGTCTGCCGTGGCCGACCTCGAAGAAATGACGCTTGATTGGGCTGGCGAGAAATTTACCGGACACTGGGATGGCTACGTTAACAATCACAACAACTTCTTCGTGATCTCTCGCCAAGACGGAAAATTCATCATGCTTCCTGCCGGAATGGACCAAACCTGGAACGGCGGGCTTGACTACAACAACGGTGCAACGCTAATTAGCCAGTGCCTTAACGACACGCAGTGCCTGGCTCTCTACCGCCAAGCTCTAGTCAAAGTGATTCACTCGGCCTCCGAGCTAAACCTGGTCCAGATGAACAGAAACGTCTCCGCCGCGATTGACTCGGCGCTAAGAGCCGACACTCGCAAGGAGTTTGGTAACGGAGAGATCTCCGGAGGTCAGTCTGCCTCGCGCAACTTCATCACAAACCAAATCTCAAGCGGGCTTCAGATGATTGCTCCTTACGATGCCACTTTGAAGACCTTCACAGCCGAGGGCTTCGAGCAAGTGGCGGTCAAAGACACATTAACCGTTCCCTACGTCACTTCGAGCATTCAAGTAACCGGCCGGGCCTACTCGGCAAACGCAACTGTTACTCCAACAGAGGTTACCGCCCTGAAAGTCGGCTTGAATCAGCTCCAACTGACTGTTCACATCGGCGCCGCCAGTAAGAACTTCCAGGTCAAAGTTGTTCGCCGAGGTTTGTATACCAAGACTGCAAACGTCGTCTTTGCCACCGGAAAATCGGCCCTGAACTCGGTTGCAATGAAGGCCGTGAAAGCTCTTGCCGCCTCCGCTAAGGATGGCCAAAATGCGGTTCTAACCGTCAAAATGCAGAGACCTGCAAACATGACGTCGAAAAACGCTGCCTCATTGCTACGGGCAAGATATGCGGGAATCCAAACCGCTCTAAACAATGCGGGTATTACCCCGACGGCGGTGACCTTAGTTATCACGACGGTAAAGGGCACTAACACTTTGGCGCTCAGTATTAAATTCGAACGCTAAACATGCAGCTCAGTGGCAGGCGATTCATAATTATTGGCGCTGGTGGAGCGTTTGGTCGGCTGATCAGCGAAGCGCTAATTGAACGTGGCGCAGCGGTTATCGGGACCGCGAGAAACAACGTGTCTGCAGCGAATTTGCCCGAACACCTGAGCCAGAAGTTGCTGCTCGATCTCGAATCGCAAGAGTCCATGCAAGCGCTCGTCGACTACCTAACCTCGGCGGATGTTCAAATTGACGGAATAATCAACACCGCCGGACGCGTGGGCTTTGGTTCGATAGCAGAAACGGCGAGCGAAAATTCGCGCAGGTTGATGCAAATCAACCACTTCGGTCCATCGCAGGTGATCGCAGGGCTAATGCCTCAACTTGCCAAGTCGACCAACGAACCATTTGTGCTTTCAATCACCGGAGTGGTTGCCGAAAAGGTATTCCCCGGCATGGCTGCCTACACGACCAGCAAGACCGCCCACTCGACTTGGCTGAAAGCTCTGGCTCTGGAGGCTCGCCGTCAAAAGATTCGCGTCATCGATACTCGCCCTGGTCACACCGAAACCGGTCTCGCCACTCGTCCCCTTTTCGGTACCGCTCCGGCTTTTGCTCAAGGAATGAGCCCGCAACACGTTGTGGACGTGATTATTAATGCCATCGAAAATGGAATAACCGAGCTCTCCAGCGACTCCTTCAATGCATGAGTAAAAGCAAACTTTGCCTAGTCACCGGCGCTTCCGGCTATATCGGAGGCCGCCTGATACCCGATCTTCTCGCTAAGGGTTACCGAGTCAGGGTTCTCGCGCGAAATGCACGAAGACTTCAAGAGCACTCTTGGGTCAAGCAAGTTGAAGTCATCGAGGGCGACGCATTCGAAACGAAAGTGGTCGAAAATGCCCTCAATGGCGTGGACGTTGCCTACTACCTGATGCACTCGCTGATGGAGAAGAACGACTTCGAGAGCCAAGAGATGAAGATGGCCGATATCTTCGGCAAAGCCGCATCAAAGCAAAAGGTCGGACGCATTGTTTACTTGGGCGGCATCGTGCCAGCCGAAGCCGAGCTATCGCCGCACATGAGCGCACGGGCAAACACTGGCAAAATACTCAGAGAGTCTGGAGTGCCGACCCTGGAGCTTCGCGCCGGCATAGTCATTGGTTCGGGTTCTGCCTCTTTTGAGATGCTTCGCCACCTGACCGAACGTCTGCCTTTCATGATCACCCCTAAGTGGCTGAACATTCGCATTCAGCCGATCGCGGTTCGCGACGTTTTGCACTATCTGGTTGGGGCGGCGTCCGTAGACAAAAAAGTTAGCGGCTCGTTCGACATCGGTGGCCCAGACGTCTTCAGTTACAAAACCATGATGCAGAAGTATGCCGAGGCTGCCGGTTTGCGAAAGCGCATAATTGTGCCGGTGCCCGTCATGACACCAAAACTTTCGAGCGGTTGGGTTGGGCTGGTCACACCTGTGCCCTACACCCTGGCCCGCAGGCTGGTTGCCAGCCTCAAAAACGAGGTGGTCGTCGGCGACGACCGAATTCGCAAACTGATTCCCGACCCAGAGGGCGGGCTAACCACATTCAAGCGCGCCGTCGAGCTCGCGCTCGTGCGAATCAAAGACAACCAGGTAGAAACGCGCTGGTCAGACGCCTCGATTCCCTGGACGCCAAGTGATCCGCTGCCAACAGACCCTCAGTGGGCCGGAGGCTCGGTTTACAAAGACGTGCGCAAACTCGACTCTAAAGACGCTCTAGACGTCGTCTGGAAGCGAATTGAGGCAATCGGTGGCGACAACGGCTACTCAACCGCGACCTGGGCGTGGGAGCTGCGCGGTCTTGCCGACAAAGTGACCGGCGGAGTAGGCCTGCGCCGTGGCAGACGCGACCCAGACCACCTTCAGGTCGGCGACGCCCTTGACTTCTGGCGAGTAGAAAAGGTCGACCGACCAAAGACCCTGAGACTCCGTGCCGAAATGCGAATGCCAGGTCTGGCTTGGCTCGAATTCGTAGTCGAACCAGACGCAAAAACCGGTGGTTGCAAAATCACCCAGACCGCAACTTATGCGCCAAAGGGCCTAATGGGCCACCTCTACTGGTGGTCGGTCTGGCCGATGCACGGAATCGTGTTTCCGAGCATGATCCGACACATAGCCAGAGGCTAAATAACTAGAACTAGAGTTCCGGCGACCATAACGGCCAAACCGATCAACCCGCGCTTCGAAACCTTCTCGCCAAGCACAAAGTAGGCGAGCACTGCGGCAAAGACGATGCTCAGTTTGTCGATGGGCGCTACCAAACTCACCTGACCGAGCTTCAAAGCACCAAAGTAGCAAAGCCACGATGCACCGGTGGCCAGGCCGCTGAGCCCCAAGAAAACATAGTCGCGTCGACCCAAACTGGCTCGACCCTTAAACTCCCCCCTAGACCATGCGATTCCCGCTGCGAAGACCACGACGACGACGGTACGCAAGGCTGTAGCCAGAGTTGAATCGACCGAGTCAAGCGCTGCCTTTGCAAGCAAGGTCGTGGCAACCGCAAAAGCTATCGAGCCAATCGCCCATGGCAGCCAAGCGAGTGACTCAGATAGAAACCCGCCTCTTTGCCAAACCAGGATCAGCGTTCCAACAAACACCAACACCAAACCAACCAACTTGAAAGCCAAGTTATTAGCCTCACCAAAAAAGGCGATGGCAAACAAACCGGTGAACAGCAGCGAGGTGCGGTCAATCGCTACCACTTGGGCAACGCGTCCGAGTTTTAGCGCCTTGAAATACATCAGCCAAGAGGCTCCCGTGGCAAGACCAGAAAGAGCGATGGCTATAAGAGCTCCGGCGCTTAGCGAAACAAGTTCAGAACCGACACCACTTACCAAAACCAAAACCCAGGCAAGCAAAAGTGCAACGGCCGAGCGAATAGCCGTGGCCAGGTTGCTCGGCACGCTGGCCATGCCGCGCTTACCAAGCACCGAGACGAAGCCGGCGAAGATTGCGCTACAAAGCGAGAGGATTAGCCACACAGGGCAACTCTACGCAAGTGAATAACTTAGACTCGCGACATGAGTATGCACGGTGGCGGACCAATGGGTCGATTTTCTACAGACCCAGAAAAAATCAAGGCCAGAAACGCCGAAGCTCCAAAGATTGAGCACCTGGTTCGCCGCATAGCTGAACTCTTTTCGCCATACAAAAAGCCACTAGCACTTGTGATTTTGCTGATCCTCGTTTCGGCAAGCCTTTCGGTTCTGCCACCCCTACTCATCCAGGGCGCCTTCAACCAGGGTCTGTTCCCGAAGAACGGCAAGCCCGATCTGGGCTTCTTGACCACGATGGTCTTTACGATGATCGGCATCTGGTTACTGGCAGCGTCACTCGGTGTTTGGCAAACCTACCTAACCGCCAGCGTCGGCAACAAAGTGACCGGCTCCCTACGCGTCCGGATGTTTGCTCACCTGCAGTCGATGGAACTCGCCTTCTTCACCAAAACTAAGACCGGTGCAATTCAGTCGCGCCTCTCAAACGATGTCGGTGGCGTCGCTGGCGTTCTAAGCAACACGATTTCGAGCATTCTCGGTAGCTCGGTAACCGTGCTCGCCTCGATGACGGCCATGTTGCTTTTGAGTTGGCAGTTGACCATCGTTGCCCTGATCATGCTCCCACTCATGGTCTTCCTTCAGCGCCGAGTTGGTCAGGTGCGAGCCAAGATCGCCAGCAAAACCCAGGACTCACTGAGCGAGATGTCTTCGATCACCCAAGAGTCGCTGGGCGTCAGCGGCATCTTGCTTTCGAAGAGCTTCGGACGCCAGGCCAGCGAGGTAGCCCGATACGAAGCCGAAAACAAGAACCAGATCTCCCTTCAGGTTCGTCAAACCATGAGCGGGCAAGCGTTCTTTGCAACGGTTCAGGTTTTCATGTCTTCGATTCCAGCGGTTATTTACCTGTGTGCCGGCTTGCTGATTCTTCACGAGGACGTGCTCTCGATCGGAACAATTGTCGCCTTCACCACCGCCCAATCGAGACTCTTGTTCCCGATGATGAATCTGCTCCAGGTGAGCCTGGACCTGCAAACCTCGCAGGCTCTGTTCGCCAGAATCTTCGAATACTTCGACTTCAAACCCCAGGTGACCAACCCGAAGAAGCCAAAGCCCGTCAACCCCAAGAAGCTAGGCGAAATTTCCTTCGAAAACGTCACCTTTAGTTACCCAGAGGCCGGCGAAAAGGCCTCGAACACCCTCACCAAGATTTCATTTGCCGTCAAGCCCGGCCAATACGTTGCCCTAGTTGGCGCTTCGGGTTCTGGGAAGACCACAATCAGCTATCTAATCCCCCGGTTCTATGACGCCACCTCTGGTTCAATCAAGTTCTCAGGAGTCGACGTCCGAGATTTAAATCAGGAAGAACTGATTCAAAACATTGGCATCGTGAACCAGGAAACCTACCTGTTCTACGACACCATTCGCGAAAACCTCGCCTACGCAAAGCCGAATGCCACCCAAGAAGAGATCGAAGCCGCGGCCAAGGCTGCCAACATTCACGACGTGATCATGAGCTTCCCAAAAGGCTACGAAACCATGGTCGGCGAACGCGGTTACCGCCTCAGTGGTGGCGAGAAGCAGCGCATCGCAATCGCCCGAGTGCTGCTCAAAGACCCGCCGGTAGTCATCTTGGACGAAGCAACAAGTGCGATGGACACAAACTCCGAGCGAATCGTGCAAGCCACACTCGACGCCGCCACCGCCAATCGAACCACGATCGCCATCGCGCACCGGCTATCGACAGTTGTGAACGCAAACGTGATCTTGGTAATTGACCACGGCAAGATTGTTGAACGCGGAACCCACAGCGAGCTACTCAAGCTCAAAGGTGTTTACTCACGCCTTGTTAAATCGCAAAACACGCTGAAATAGAACTGCTACGACAACCCCAGCCAACACGTCCCAGATGATGTGCTGGTGAACAAACAGGGTCGAAGCGCAAACAAGCACCAGCCAAACCTGAAGCGCTAGGTATTTTCGCCAACCGGCGATAGCCCCGAGCGTCAGGATCGCAATCACGCTGAGAGTCACGTGATTTGACGGGAAGGTGTTGATCGGCTCGTCCAACTTCCAAACCAAGTCGCGGAGCAGAACGGTAAAAACATCTGAGCCGGCTAGTTTCGGGCGAACCAAAGTTGCCGGGACTACCAGGTAGAGGACGTTGAGAATCATCTGGGCGACAAACACTGTCAACCCAAAAATCTTGAACCGGTGCGCGTCTTTCCAAAGAATCCAGGGCAGAACCACGAACAGGATCGGCAAGAACGAAAGGTACGGAATCACAAAGATTGGGATCACTGGAATCTGTTTATCCAGGGGCATCGAGATGTCGATTAGGCGGCTGCGGCCAATGTGGTTCAAAACCTCATAGGTTCCGACGGCCAGGGCGAGGTAGAGAACGCCGAGCCAGTGCTGCTGAGTCATTTTTCTCACGCTAGTAGGCTAATGCCCCAAGCCCGTCTATGTATGCGCGGTACTTCAAAGAACACCCATTCAACGCGAGTTTCAACCGCACAGTTGTTCTTTCGCTTTATAAGCCGTATCTACACGTTAAAACGGAACTCGACCACGTCGCCATCTTTCATGACGTAGTCCTTGCCTTCCATTCGAACCTTGCCGGCCGCCTTGGCGTCATGCATCGAGCCGGCTGCGTCCAAGTCGTCGAATGACACGATTTCGGCCTTGATGAATCCGCGCTCGAAGTCGGTGTGAATCACTCCGGCAGCGGCAGGCGCCTTCCAACCCTGACGAATCGTCCAGGCGCGAGCCTCTTTAGGGCCTGCGGTTAGGTAGGTCTGCAAACCAAGAGTCTTGAAGCCAACGTGCGCTAGCTGGTCGAGGCCACTCTCGTCTTGACCAAGGCTGGCTAGAAGCTCGTTCGCCTCTTCGGCGCTGAGGTCGATTAGCTCGCTCTCAACCTTCGCGTCTAGAAACACTGCTTCGGCCGGGGCAACTAGATCGGCGAGCGCCTTTTTCTTCGCTGGGTCGGTGAGGATTCCTTCGTCCACGTTGAAAACGTAGAGAATCTTCTTGGCGGTCAGGAGACCAAGTTCTTTGATCGGCTCAAGATCGATGCTTGAAGCGCTAAGCGGCTTGCCTTCGTTGAGCACCCTCAGAGCTGCGTCAACGGTTTCAAGGGCGATGGGTTCCATCTTCTTGCCCTTGACCTCCTTCTCGATTCGGTTGCGCGCCTTCTCGAGGGTTTGGATGTCGGCGAGCGCCAACTCGGTGTTGATGGTTTCGATGTCGCTCGACGCGTCCACCTTGCCTTCGACGTGAATGACATCTGGATCGCTGAAACCACGAACCACCTGCGCGATGGCGTCGGCTTCACGAATATTGGCCAGGAACTGGTTGCCGAGACCCTCACCCTCAGAAGCACCTCGGACGATGCCTGCGATGTCGACGAAAGAGACGGGAGCTGGCAGCAACCGCTCAGAGCCGAAAATCTCGGCGAGACGGTTGAGTCGTGGGTCTGGCAGGTTCACCACACCGACATTTGGCTCAATCGTTGCGAACGGATAGTTAGCCGCAAGAACGTTGTTTTTGGTCAGTGCATTGAAGAGGGTCGACTTGCCTACGTTAGGGAGACCGACGATACCGATAGTTAGAGCCATTTCAAGAGTTTAATTGACCTATGCCTCTGGACTTCACCACCATCGACTTTGAAACGGCGAACAACTCGCCGGCTTCGCCCTGCGCGGTTGGTTTGGTGAAGGTTCGAGACGGTCAAATCGTGGACGAATTCATGGCGAGTTTTATGCCTCCGCAACCTCACGACTGGTTTCAAGATGCCAACATTCGGATTCACGGTATCAAGCGTTCGGATGTCGAAGACGGCCACACCTGGAGCGAGATCCTTCCGTTGATGCTTCAGTTCATTGAGGGTGATGTTCTGATTGCCCACAATGCTTCGTTCGACATGGGAGTTCTGAAGTCATCTGCCGATGCGATCAGCTTTGAGTTGCCGAAGATTCACTACGGTTGTTCGCTTTTGGTTTCGCGAAAGGTCTACCACCTCGAGTCATACCGGCTGAATGCGGTGGCCTATGCGATCGGTCACGAAGAGTTCGACCACCACGATGCACTTGCCGATGCCGATGCTTGTGCTCGAATCATGATTCACGCGGCAAAACGTCAAGGGGCCGAAGATCTGGTTGCACTTTTGGCTTCGGCTAACCAGCTGGTGAAGTCTCTCAACTAAAAAGTCGCACCCGCATGCCAAGGTAGTGACATGGATCTAGACATCATTTTTATTATTTTGGTTTGCGTGCCTTCGGGCTGGTTTATTGGTCGTTACTTGGACGACGATGACGGTGACTTTGTCCCAAAAATGTCGGTAGTTGCTGGCAGAGTTTGGTCATGGACTTCTTTACGTATCTCATCGTTGGCATCATCGTTGGCTCGGTTCTGGGCTTCTTTATTGGCAAATCGAGAGTCAAGACCGTTGCGTCTGACGACTCGGCCGTTCGCTTACTCAATGAACAGCTGGCCGAAGCAAAGCGGGAGCGCCTAGAGCGCGACGAACGCGACCGCAATGAAAGCACTCTCCTTCAGACCCTGACACCGATCAAGGCGTCACTTGACCAGATGCGCACCAAGGTTGACGAGCTCGAGACCCAGCGCAACACTCAGTACGGGTCAATTAAGCAGCAACTGGAAGAGTCGATCCGAACCTCTGCGTCCCTAGGGAAACAGACCGAGACCCTAGCAAAGGCCATGAGTGACAACCAGATGCGTGGCGTCTGGGGTGAGACCCAACTTCGGCGCCTTATTGAAGAAGCCGGGCTAATCAACATTGCTGACTTCATCGAACAACAGGGGGTCGAAGGCGGCAGCAAGCGACCAGACGTGACCATTCTTTTGCCTGGCAACAAGCAGATTCTCATCGACTCCAAGGTGCCGTTCGATGCCTACATGGAGGCATCGGCCATCAGCGACCTGGGTTCGCCAGAAGAACTCGCAAGACGAGACGCCCTTCTGAAGAAGCACAGCGATGCCGTGAAGAGCCACATCAAGGCTTTGGGCGACAAGAAGTATTGGGAGTCTTACGCCGATGCAGCTCCATTCGTCATCGCCTTTATTCCTTCCGAGTCTCTCTTATCAGCTGCGTTGCAGGCCGACCCTTCGTTGTTGGACTATTCGTTCAAACAGGGTGTGGCTATTGCCTCGCCGGTCAGTCTGTTCTCTGTACTGAAGACCATCACGTTCATCTGGCAGCAAGAAGCTAACGAGAAGGCACTGGCCAACGTGATCAAGCTGGGCAAGGACCTCTACGCCCGCATCGCGGTGGTCGCGAAGCACGCGAGCGCCCTTGGCAAGTCGCTTGACGGCGCCGTTGGCAACTACAACAAGTTCGCTAGCTCGCTCGAGCGCAACCTTCTGACAACGGCTCGCGAGGCAAACGCAATCGACGCCACCCAATTTGGCCAGACCGAGATACCGCAAATCGGCGGATTGGTTGAGAACACGACCATTTTCACCAAGCCCGAACTCGAGGCCTCAGCCATCGATGCGGAGATTGTGGAAGACGAGGAATAGCCCCTGCGGTTATACTTTTGATGTGCTGGACGATGTAGTCCGGAGTCAAAATCCACTAACGCCGCACAGGGAGAACGCATGACTGGGTCGCCCATCGTCACACTCACTCCAGCCCCTACACTCGACCGAACCTACTTCGTTCACAACCTCGATGAAGGTGGCGTGAACCGAGCAGACTCGGTTGCCGAAGAGCTCGCTGGTAAGGGAATCAACGTAGCTCGCGGGCTACACCTTGCAGGTTTCCAGGCTCCTGGCGTCGTACCAATTGGTAATGCCGACCCAGGTGTGCTCGACCGCACTCACTCTTCAAGCTTCTTGATTCCGCTCTGGGTCGAAGGCACTCTTCGCGTCTCAACCACAATCGTCGAGAAAGATGGCCCGACCACAAAGGTCAACGAGGCTCCTCGGCCGCTATCTGAAGAAGACTGGAAGTCGGTTGTGGCACTGACAGTCGCGACAGTCAAAGAGAACAATGCCAAGTGGTTGGTGATCGCTGGCGCTCTTCCGGTTTACAAATCTGGTGGTAGCTATGTAGACCTTGAGCCTATATTCACGGCTATGAAAGACATGGGCGTTCGCGTGGCGCTAGACACCTCTGGTGAGCCACTGAACTACTGGGCTCGCCGCGGTTTGGCTGCTGTGATCAAGCCGAACGCCGAAGAACTGGCATCCGCCGTTGGCCGAACTCTGAAAACCGTTGGCGACGTTATTGACGCCGCCCGTCAACTCTGCGAGCACGGAATCGAATGCGTCCTCGCTTCTCTTGGCGCCGACGGCATGATTGCCGTTACTAGAACGCAGCAGTGGGCCGCCCGCACACCACCTGTCAAGGTAATCAACACAGTTGGCGCCGGCGATGCAACAATGGCGGGGTTCCTTTCTGCCGTTGCCGCCGACACTCGCCCAGCAGCTGCCGACGACATCGGTTATGACGTTCCTAAGGGTGTTGGCACGGCTGTTCAGTGGGGCGCTATCGCAGTGACCCAGCCTTCGTCCGGCCTCGAAAACCTAGATGGCATGCCATCGTCTTCGGTCACCTCAGAGCCAGATCGCTCGGCGCTACTAGAAGAGCCGGCAGTCTTTCAGCACAACCATTAGCCTTCGACGCTAAGGTCTACTCGACGGATATCGGGTAGATCGCTGTCGATAATCAGGCTCTGGATAACCGCTTTCTCGCCATCCGTGCGAACTCCATCGACAAGCGGTGAATCGGTAATGCCGGTCATCACGAAAATCTGTCGATCACCGGAGACTAGATCTTCGAGTTCAAGTTTTTTGCTAATCGGTAGCCCGGCCATCAACGCTCGCTCGATCTCGTCGGGAGTTTGAGGTGCGAGGACGCCCTGCATGAAGCCTCTAAGCGCCCGGATAGCGCAGGCGGTGACAACTCCCTCAGGTGCACCGCCCACTCCAAGAAGGAGATCGATTCCGGTGCCGATAATTGCTGCCGCAACTGCGTGCGCAATGTCACCTTCTTCGAACCTCACCCATGTTGCACCGGTGGCCTCGACATCTTTGATCACCTGAGCGTTGCGGGGTTTGTTGATTACCGCGACCGAGATGTCTTCGACCTCACGTCCGGTGGCTTTAGCTAGTAGCCGAATGTTTTGCTCAACCGAGTAGTCGATGTCGAGAAGCCCAACGCCAACTGGCCCACTGACAATCTTTTTCATGTAGTAAACCTCGTGGCAATCGAGCATTGTGCCTCGTGGTGAAGCGGCAATTACCGAGACAGCACCGGGCACGCCGAGCGCCGCCAGTTTGGTTCCATCTACGGGATCAACCGCGATGTCCCAGTCGGCCGTTTCATTCAGGCCGAGCTTTTCGCCGTTGAATAGCATCGGGGCATCATCTTTTTCACCCTCACCGATCACCACGACTCCACCGATTTCGGCAAGGTTGAGCGAATAGCGCATCGCGTCGACGGCGGCCTTGTCGAGTGCGTCCTTGTCGCCGACGCCTACCAACGGCCAGCAGTTACTCACCGCGGCAAGTGTTGCGGCAAGTAAATCTAGGGTCGGCTGTTCGGCGTCTGCGAGGCTCATGTTGGTAACATTCTAGGTAACCCCCAACGAAGAGTCCCTAGGAGTAGTGGCATGCCAGTAGCAACACCTGATCAGTATCTTGAAATGCTTGATCGCGCCAAGCAGGGTGGCTTTGCCTACCCAGCCATCAACGTCTCTTCATCACAGACCCTAAACGCCGCTCTCGCTGGCCTTCAAGCAGCTGGCTCAGACGGCATCATCCAGGTGACCACCGGCGGTGGCGACTACTGGTCGGGCCCAACCATCAAGAACATGGCTTCGGGAGCCGCTGCCATGGCAGCCTTCGCTCGTGAGGTTTCGAAGAACTACGGAATCACCATCGCCCTGCACACCGACCACTGCGCAAAAGACCAGCTCGACAAGCTCGTCAGGCCGCTAATCGAAATTTCGAAGGAGCGTGTTCGCAACGGCGAGGACGCACTCTTCAACTCACACATGTGGGACGGCTCGGCCGTATCACTGACCGAAAACCTAGAAATCGCCAAAGAGATGCTGAAGCTGACCAGCTCTGTCGGTTCGGTGCTCGAGGTTGAGATCGGTGTTGTCGGCGGCGAAGAAGACGGCGTTGAAGGCGGCATGGGTGAGCACCTTTACACCACCCCTGAAGACGGTCTATTGACTGTCGAGGCTCTCGGTCTTGGCGAGAACGGTCGCTACATGGCAGCGCTCACCTTTGGCAACGTCCACGGGGTTTACAAGCCTGGCAACGTGAAGCTGCGCCCAGAACTCCTTGGCGAGATTCAGAAGGTTGTTGGAGCCAAGTACGGCGTCGACAAGCCTTTCGACCTCGTCTTCCACGGCGGTTCGGGCTCGACCCCTGAAGAAATCGCCGAGGCGGTTAGCCACGGTGTCATCAAGATGAACATCGACACCGACCTGCAGTACGCATTCACTCGCCCAATAGCGGCTCACATGTTCCAGAACTACGACGGTGTGCTCAAAGTCGACGGCGAGGTTGGCAACAAGAAGGCTTACGACCCACGCGCTTGGGGCAAGGTTGGCGAGGCCGGAATGTCGGAGCGAGTTGTTGAAGCAGCTCGTGAGCTCGGCTCGGCTGGCAAGTCAAAGACCGCCTAAGGAAATCAGATGTCTGCAGGAAGCCCGTTCTATGAGAATGGGCTTCCTCGCTTTAAAGGGGAATACAAGGACGGCAAAATGCACGGCTACTGGGAGTTTTATCGCAAGGATGGCTCACTTATGCGATCGGGCACTTTTGATCTAGACAAGCAAGTCGGGCTTTGGACTACCTACTCGAGAGATGGCCGCGTGGTGAAAGAAACGAACTTTAAAAACTAACGCTTTTCTTTATTTTCGGTGTTCTCGCCGGCGGCCTTTAGGTCTTTGCGAAGTTCCTTAGGCAGCGAGAACTGAATGTCCTCTTCGGCGGTCTGAACGATTTCGACATCGCCGAAGCCGCGATTGGCTAGATCGGCTAGGACGTCTTCGACGAGTTCTTCCGGAACAGATGCGCCAGAAGAGACGCCAACCGTTGCCACGCCCTCGAACCAAGCGTCTTCCATCTCGCTGGCGAAGTCCACGCGGTAAGAAGCCTTGGCTCCTGCCTGAAGAGCAACCTCAACGAGCCGGACCGTGTTAGATGAGTTTGCCGAACCGACCACGATGACGAGATCGCTCTGAGCGCCGACCTTCTTGATGGCAACCTGGCGGTTTTGGGTGGCGTAGCAAATGTCGTCGCTCGGTGGAGCCTGAAGGGTTGGAAACTTTGCCTTGAGGCGGTTCACGGTTTCCATGGTTTCGTCGACCGACAGGGTGGTTTGCGAGAGCCAAACGAGCTTTTCTGGGTTGCGAACCACGACGTTGTCGATGTCTTCGTCTACGACCTGAACAATATCTGGGGCTTCGCCCGCTGTGCCTTCGACCTCTTCGTGGCCTTCGTGGCCGATCAGCAAAATGTCGTAATCCTCTTTGGCGAAGCGCTGAACCTCGCGGTGAACCTTGGTGACCAGCGGGCAGGTTGCGTCGATGGTGTTGAGACCACGGGCGTCGGCTGCGGCGACAACCATCGGCGAGACACCGTGGGCGCTGAATACCAGCGTTGAGCCGATAGGAACCTCGTCGACCTCGTCAACGAAAATTGCGCCTCTAGCCTCGAGCGAAGAAACGACGTGCTTGTTGTGAACAATCTGCTTGCGAACGTAAACCGGCGAGCCGTAGTGATCCAGTGCCTTTTCGACAGCGATTACCGCGCGATCGACGCCGGCGCAGTAGCCTCGCGGAGACGCGAGAAGGACGCGGCCTTGTCGGTCGCTCGGGTTACCATTGTTCTCAGCCACAAGGCAATTCTAAGCGGGGCAGACCAATGACAGAGCAGGCGCTTGCAGGTGAAGACCGGCCGTATTCGGTTCGCGAGTTTTCAGAGCGCGTAGCCACCGCGATTCGCAAGTGGCCAACCGCCTACGTTGAGGGCGAACTTGTACGATTCAAGCCGAATTACTCGGGCCACGTCTACCCGGCACTAAAAGACCTCGACGGCGCTTCGAGCATCGAACTCGTGATTTTTGCGGGAGTTTTGAACGCCACCACCGATTCATTTGCCGACGGCGACCGCGTCATCGTCTCTGGCCAGATGGACTACTACGTTCCCAACGGCAAGCTTTCGCTCAAGGTGACCAGCATTCGCAAGGTTGGCTTGGGCGATCTGCTGGCCAAACTAGAGCAGCTCAAGCAAAAACTCATCGCCGAGGGCGTAATCGATGCCTCCAAGCGCCAGCCGCTACCGTTCCTACCGCGCAAGGTCGGCCTAATCACCGGCAAAAACTCGGACGCCGAAAAGGACGTCCTAGAAAACGCTCGCCTTCGTTGGCCCGGCGTCCAGTTCGAAATCATCAACACCCCGGTTCAGGGCGAAGCCGCTCCCCCTGCCGTGATCAAGGCGATTCAGACCCTGGACGCCGACCCAGAGGTCGATGTCATCATCATCGCGCGCGGTGGCGGTGCCTTCTTAGACCTGATCGTGTTTAGCGACGAAGCGCTGGTTCGTGCGGCGGCTGCGGCCAAGACCCCGATCGTCTCGGCCATCGGCCACGAAAACGACAGCCCGCTACTCGACCTAGTCGCCGACCTTCGCGCCTCAACACCGACCGACGCCGCTAAGCGAGTCGTGCCAGATGTTGCGCAAGAGCGAGCTGGCATCGAAGACGCCCTGGCTCGCATGGTGAACCGCATCGCGTTCTTCATTCACAACCAGAGCAACCTGATCATCCAGATTCGCACCCGGCCGATCATGGCGAACCCGTTTGGTTTCATCGACGAGAAGACCGGTGAACTCGAGCGAGCGGTAGACGAACTTCGCGGCGAACTGGTTCTGCAGCTCGACCGAGCCGAGGCGAAACTCGAGGCCGATCGCGGAGTGCTTCGCTCGCTGTCTCCTCAGGGAGTCCTAGATCGAGGCTATTCGGTGGTTCGTGACGAAGCCGGCCGCGTGATTCAAGACCCCGCCAAAGTGAAACCTAAGCAAAAACTGAACATTCGACTCGCCAAGGGCGAGCTCGAAGCCACCGCAAACGATTAAACTGGAGAGCAAATGGCCGAGAAAAAGAACGACATCGCAGAGCTTAGCTACGAGCAGGCTCGCGACGAGCTGACCCGTGTTCTGAACGAACTCGAGGCCGGCAGCGTGACGCTCGAAGAGAGCATGACCCTGTGGCAGCGCGGCGAAGCCCTCGCCAAGCACTGCGAGGCGCTGCTTTCGGGCGCCCGCGCCAAGATCGAAAAAACCCTCAAGGAAACCTCCGAGTGAGTGACGCAGCAGCGCAGCGCCGAGCTAGACAAACAGTCATAAACCTCGCCCTGTCGTTGCTGGCAACCCTAGGACTTGTCCTAGCCATCGTTTTGATGGTTCCGAGAGACGACACCAGCAAGATTCAGCACGTCGATGTCGTGAGTATCGCCAAACAAGCAGCCATTACTTCCAACGAGATCATCGTCACCCCCGACCTGCCGGCCGGTTGGTGGTCAAACCACGCTGAGTGGAACGATGGCACTACCGATGCGGTGCCGACCTTTGAAGCCGGTTTCGTAAGCCCAACCAACCAATACGTCGGTCTGATCGAGGCCTTCCACGCAAACCCAACCTGGTTGGCGCTAAAACTTCAGGGCACCAAGCTCACCGGTGCAATACCCGTTGGTTACCGGACCTGGGACATCTACACCTCAGAAACGGTCCACGACCCCGCAAAGAGCATGGACTACATTGCGGTCATGACAGTGAACAGAGACGACTTCGTGCTGCTCTACGGAACCGCGACCAAGACCGAATTCGAATACCTTGCAACGTCCATCGACTTCAAGCTGCAGAAGGTGAAACCAAATGACTAATCAGAGACCTCAAACCCCGCGCGAAGCCTGGACAGCGCTGCAAGCCGGAAATCGTCGTTTTGTGAACGAAAGTCGCGAACACCCAAACCAGGACGCCGACCGCAGAACCGCCATTGCCGAGCAACAAAAACCTTTCGCGGCACTTTTCGGCTGCTCAGACAGCCGCCTCAGCGCCGAGATCATCTTCGACGTCGGTCTAGGTGATCTTTTTGTAGTTCGCAACGCCGGTCAGGTCCTAGCCGAAACCATCATTGGCTCGCTCGAATACAGCGTCGAAGTTCTCGGCACCCCGCTGATCCTCGTGCTCGGCCACGACAACTGCGGAGCGATCCAGGCAACCATCAACTCGACCGAGGGAACGTTGGTTTCGCAGGGTGAGTTCATCCACAACCTGGTCTCGCGGATCCAGCCAACCGTCGAGCAAGCTAACCGCGATGGCAAGTTCGACATCGACGACATCACCGAACTTCATATCCAAGACACCATCAGCGAACTACTCGGTCGCTCTACCCTGCTGGCCAACGCCGTAAAGGCGGGTAAATTGGGTGTCGTCGGCGCAAACTACCGACTGACTTTGGGCGAAATTCACCCGATAGTAATAATCGGCGACATCAACTAGTTCCGAAAGGTTTCAAAGTGGAATATCGCATCGAACACGACACCATGGGCGAGGTCAAAGTACCCGCAAACGCCCTGTACAGCGCCCAAACCCAGCGTGCGGTCGAGAACTTTCCGATCAGTGGAACAACCCTTGAGCGCGCTCACATCGCCGCTCTGGCCCGGATTAAGAAGGCAGCCGCTCACGCCAACGCAACTCTGGGCGTACTAGACGGCAAAATCGCCGAAGCCATCTCGAAAGCAGCCGATTCGGTAGCTGCCGGCAACCACGACGGCGAGTTCCCGGTCGACATCTTCCAGACCGGTTCTGGCACATCTTCGAACATGAACATGAACGAGGTTCTGGCCAACCTGGCAAGCAAGATTCTCGGCTCGGAGGTTCACCCGAACGACCACGTAAACGCCAGTCAGTCTTCGAACGACGTGTTCCCAACCAGCGTCCACGTTGCCGTCACCGCGGCATTGATTCACGACCTACTACCTGCCCTCGATCACCTGGCCAAGGCGCTCGAAGAAAAGGCTGAGCTCTGGAAGTCGGTTGTCAAAGCCGGTCGCACCCACCTCATGGACGCCACCCCGGTCACCCTGGGTCAGGAATTTGGCGGATACGCAGCCCAGATTCGCTACGCAATTGAACGAGTCGAGAGCACCATTGGCCGAGTTGCCGAGGTTCCACTTGGTGGAACAGCCGTTGGCACGGGAATCAACACTCCTAAAGGATTCCCGCAAGAGGTTATTCGCCTACTCGCCAAAGAAACCGGACTGCCGATCACCGAAGCTCGCAACCACTTCGAAGCTCAGGGTGCGCGCGATGCCCTAGTCGAGGCGTCCGGCGCCCTGCGCGTCCTGGCCGTCAGCCTGACCAAGATCAACAACGACCTCCGCTGGATGGGCTCAGGCCCTAACGCCGGCCTTGGCGAACTGAATATCCCCGACCTCCAGCCAGGCTCGAGCATCATGCCCGGCAAGGTCAACCCGGTTATTCCTGAAGCCGTCATGATGGTCTGTGCCAGAGTTATCGGCAACGACTCAACGGTGGCTTGGGCCGGTGCGTCAGGCAACTTTGAACTCAACGTGGCGATCCCGGTCATGGGCAACGCACTGCTTGAAAGCATTCGACTTCTCAGCAACTCTCTGCGACTACTGGCCGACAAGACCGTCAAGGGCCTCGAAGCCAACGTCGAGCGCTCTCTAGCGCTTGCCGAGTCGAGCCCAAGCATCGTCACCCCGCTCAACAAGTACATCGGCTACGAAGCGGCAGCCAAGATCGCCAAGCACGCCGTCAAGAAGGGTCTAACCGTTCGCGAAGCAACCATCGAGCTCGGCTATGTAGACGGCGAAAAGCTGACCATGGAGCAGCTCGACAAGGCACTCAACGTGCTATCGATGACCAAACCTGCGGAATAACCGCCGCCCAAAAGCCCATTAAAAGAAACGGCCCGAGCGCAATTGTGCTTGAGGCCGTTATCTTTTGCATCGCCATTCGCACCAGGACGAATGCCCCCGCAAGCGCAAAGGTCGCGCCGAGCGCTAATGCCAGTAGTTCCCAACCAAACCAACCAAGTGTGAGGCCAATGGGAACGAGAAGTTTTACGTCACCCATGCCAATCCAGCCTTTGAAGCTCAACCCAGTACCTATGGCAAACAAAGCTCCCCCACAAATAAGAGCAACTCCCACCCTTTGCCACTCGTTTGCGAGTAGGAGGCCAAGAAGGGTCACCCCTATCGCTGGAAGAGTGATCTTGTTTGGCAGCCGGCGCTCACGGACGTCGATTATGGCTAATGGAATCGAAAAAATCGCGAGGTAGGCAGCGCCGAGCAGCTCAAACATTTGGCAAGGCTAAGCGCGAAGACCACAGCCCAGATAAGTTATCCCCAGCTACTAATTTAAGAATGCGGCTTGTGTCGGCAAATTGCGCCAAACCACAAAAGCAATAATCAGCGCAAGGAGAATGGAGATAAGGATTATGTGAGTGCGCTTACCGGGCTTCGCCTTGGCGATTAGGTAATAGGCGATTGCTAGCAGTGGGCTGAGGCTGAGTAACTGGTTGTAGTTCCAGGCGGCAACGAAGTCGCCGTGCAACAGCGACGCTAACCAGCGTTGACCGCCGCAACCCGGGCAATAGATACCTGTCGTCGAGTGGATCGGGCACTTGAGCCAGAGTTGATTTGGAACGAGCTCGACGTAGGCGACGGCTAGGCCGGCGAGCGCTAGAACTCCTGCGACCTTGGTTTTGGTAAGTGCTTTAGGCTGCGTCACCGACGCGCTCATACATCTTTGCCATGACGACCCACTTACCGTCTAGGTAGACGATGTTTAGGTAGTCCTGCATGACTGCCCCGAACATTTCTAGCTGGACGCGAACAAGGGCGAGGGTGTCGGAGATCTGATCGATCATCAAAACCTGATCGCGTCGGGTGTTGCCGAGCTCTTTAGGCGACTGCCTGTTTGCTACCTGCTCGCGATAGACCACGTATGGGCGAAGAACCAACTCGCCGCCCTGTGCGCTGTATAGGCAGCAGCTCGGATGAAAGACACGGTCGAACAGCTCCATGTCTTGCGCGTGAATGACTTCGAAGTAGTCATCGATCAGGTTCTGAATCTCTGCGTTCGTCATGAGACTAATTATCTAGCAGGTCCGTGACCAGCGCAGCAATGGCCGAGCGCTCAGAGCGGGTGAGGGTGATGTGTCCGAAGAGGCTCTGACCCTTTAGTGCTTCAATAACTGCGGCGATGCCGTCGTGGCGGCCGACTCGAAGGTTGTCGCGCTGGGCGACGTCGTGGGTTAGCACGACCTTCGAGTTTTGGCCGATGCGGCTGAGAACCGTGAGCAGGACGTTGCGCTCTAGTGATTGCGCCTCGTCGACGATCACAAATGCGTCGTGGAGTGAGCGTCCGCGAATGTGGGTGAGCGGCAGAACCTCGAGGATTCCGCGTTCGACAACGTGGTCGATGACCTCTTTAGAGACGAGCGCTCCGAGGGTGTCGAAGATCGCCTGACCCCAGGGGTTCATCTTTTCGTTTTCGGTGCCTGGCAAGAAACCGATGTCTTGGCCGCCGACGGCATAGATCGGGCGGAACACCATGATCTTCTTGTGGGCTCTGCGCTCGAGAACTGCCTCTAGGGCGGCGCAGAGGGCGAGGGCTGACTTACCTGTACCAGCGCGTCCACCGAGGCTCACGATGCCTACCTCAGGGTCTAGCAGGAGGTCTATGGCGAGGCGCTGTTCGGCACTGCGGCCGTGAACACCGAAGACGTCGCGGTCGCCGCGAACCAGCTTGACTGTCTTTTCTGGGGTAACGCGCCCGAGGGCTTGGCCACGTGCCGAGGAGACAATCAGCCCGGTGTTGGCTGCCATGTCTTTGACCTCTTTGGTCTTGAGGGTCTCTTCGTCGTAGAACTTCGACATCTCTTCTGGAGAAATGCCGAGTTCGGCAACGCCTGTCCAGCCGGAGTCGACCGCCATGTTGTTGCGATACTCCTCGGCGCGCATGCCGAGGGCGGCGACCTTGACGCGCATCGGTAGGTCTTGCGAGACGACCGTGACGTCGTTGCCTTCGTTGGCGAGGTTGAACGCGACGGCGAGGATCCTCGAGTCGTTGTCGCCTAGCTGGAACCCGACCGGGAGAACCGTCTGGTCGATGTGGTTGAGCTCGACCCTGAGGGTTCCTCCCTCGCCGACTTCGATAGGGAAGTCGAGGCGTTCGTGCTTGCTTCTCAGGTCGTCGAGAAACCGCAGGGTCTGGCGCGCAAAATAACCGATCTCGGGGTCGTGACGCTTCTTCTCAAGTTCGTTGATGACGATGATCGGTATGACCACGGATTGTTCTTTGAACCGGAACAGTGCCTTTGGGTCGCTCAGAAGAACCGAAGTGTCGAGGATGTATGTCCGAAGCTTTTCACCTGCCTTCGCGCTTGAAGCGGACTTTTGGGCGGTGGTGGCTTTAGTCACACATGCTCCTTTATTGAAGGCTTGTAGCGACTATATGCCTAAACAGCGAGACGGAATTAGAGCGACACGCCCGAATGCGTGTTTCGTAACCTGCGCTTCACCTAAGCGCCGAAACGGCGGTGTCTGCGCTCGAAGGCGCGGATTGCTCGAAGGAAGTCGACGCGCCTAAAGTCGGGCCAGAGAGCTTCTTCGAAGTAGAACTCGGAGTTGGCACTCTGCCAGAGCAAGAAGCCCGAGAGGCGCTGTTCACCCGAGGTTCGAATGACCAAATCGGGGTCTGGCTGGCCGACCGTATAAAGGTGTTCGGTGATCAGTTCCGGGGTTAGCAGGTCGGCGAGCGCCTCAACGCTCGTGCCGGCCTTGGCGTGTTTTTTCAGGATCAAACGCATGGCGTCTGCGATCTCTTTGCGGCCTCCGTAGCCGACCGCGAGGTTCACATGAAGTCCGGTCGCCTTCTTGCTCGCCTTCTCGGCGTCCTCGAGTTTCTTCAGAAGCTCTTTGGGCAGGCTTTCGCGGTCGCCGACGAGTTGAAGCTTGAAAGACTCGGACGCCGCCAGATCACCCGAGAGGGTGCCGATGACATCCATGAGTTCGCCCAGTTCGGTGGAGCCGCGCTTGGTCAGGTTGTCGGTGGATAGCAGGTAGAGGGTGGCAACATTCACGCCGATGTCTTGGCACCAGCCGAGGAACTCGATTACCTTGGCAGCGCCGGCTGCGTGACCGTGAGCGGTGGTCGTGCCTGGCTTGCGCTCGGCCCAGCGGCGATTGCCGTCGAGAATCACGCCGATGTGGCGCGGGAGGTCCTCGAGAGTGAGCGAGTTTTCAAGTGATCGCTCATACAGCCGATATAGAAGGTTTCGCACAGGGATAGGCTACTACTATGAGCCTGCCGATCACCTCTGGCTATAGAGAGCCTGAAGAGAAGAAGCCGAGTTGGCGCGGGTGGATTCACACCGGCGTCTTACCACTGGTGATTGCCGGGGGAATCGTCCTGATCGTTCTCGCCCACGGCGTCCCCGCAAAAGTAGCCTCGGCAGTCTTCTTCGCCTCCTCATTTTTGCTGTTTGGAAACTCTGCGCTGTACCACCGCTTCAACTGGAGCCCCAAGGTTAAGGTTGCGCTCAAGCGAATCGATCACGCCAACATCTTCTTACTGATTGCGGGTAGCTACACGCCGATAACGGTTCTCGCGCTGCCAAAGGACCTTGGGGTTCCGTTACTCATAACCATTTGGGGCACCGCGATTCTCGGCATCGGTTTCAGAGTTTTCTGGATCACCGCACCGCGCTGGCTCTACGTGCCTATATACGTCTCGATGGGCTGGGTGGCTCTGGGGTTCCTAGGGCAATTCTTCGCCGCGAACACCCCGATGATGATTCTGATTCTGGCCGGTGGGCTTTGCTACACGATTGGTGCCGTGGTTTACGGGCTAAAGAAGCCCAATCCGCTACCGGGAACCTTTGGTTTTCACGAGATCTTCCACAGCCTGACAGTCCTAGCTTTCATGAGCCACTGGGCGGCCTGCTTACTTATTGCGCTTAGCCCCGCTGTTGGCAGCCTCGGCGGCTAGCTTCGCCTTGATCTCTTCGCGGTAACGCACGCGACGCATCCTGCGAACCATGTCGAAGATCAGGAAGATTACGATTGCGGCTAGCCCAAAAGTGAAGATAAACCCCAAAACCCCTGGGCTGTAAAAAGTCTGCGTCGGGTCGTCGATTGGAGCGGTTGTTGCGGCAAGCAGCAAAGAGTTCATAACCCAATTATGCCCGCTACCCTTGATACGTGACCGATCTCGACGCCCGCTACGGCAGAAACAAACGCAACTCAAGACGCAACGTAATCACGCTCGCGGTTTCGCTTGCCGTCGTCTTCTTCGGTTGGGCTTTGAGCGTCAACTTCTTCACCCCCGCAGAGCACGCGAGCTTCTCGGGTGATTCGATTGCCTACTCTCAGCACACCGACACCAGAATCGTCGCGAAGCTGAAGATGAGCGGTGGCGTAGTCACCGGAGTGATCCACTGCACAGCCAAGGCGCTGGACGACTCATATGCGATAGTCGGCTTCAAGGAATTTGACACCAGGTTCGCCGGCGAGCAAGAAAAATCGACTCAAATCGAAATCAATACCGTCGCAAAAGCGTCCAGCGTTGTGGTCGAAAGCTGTTCGCTCAAATAAACTTGCATCATCCCCTAAATCACTGAGGTATCACTATGTCTGAACACCAAACCTGGCTGACCCAGGAGGCCTACGACCGTTTGGCCGTCGAGCTCGAGAACCTGCTGGTCGTCGAGCGAGTTCGCATTGCCAAGGTGATTCAGGAGGCTCGCGAAGAGGGCGACCTCAAAGAAAACGGGGGCTACCACGCCGCCAAGGACGAGCAGGGACGCATCGAGGGGCGAATCAACCGGATCGAAGAGATTCTGGCCTACTCGGTTGTTGGTGAGGCTCCACAGTCGCACGGAATCGTCGAGCAGGGAACCTTGGTTACCCTTACGTTGAATGGCAAGGAACAGACGTTCCTGCTTGGCTCCGCCGAGATGGCCGATGCCGACACCACGGTTTACACCCCGGACAGCCCGATTGGCGAAGCAATCATGGGAGCTAAGGTTGGCGACGAACTGAGTTATCTCGCACCTAACGGTCGCGAGTTCGAGGTCAAGATCCTCGCGGTAAAAACCTTTACCGGCTAGAGCTATTCGATTTTGGCTTGAAAGCCAGCGTCTTTTAGCGCTTGCAAGACGCGCACGCGATGCTCGTGACCGCTGGTCTCAACGCTCAAGCGCAGTTCGACCTCGCCGATGTCTAGATCCTTGCCGTGGCGAGTATGCAAAACCTCGACGACGTTGCCCTGGGCCGATGCCACAGCATCGGCGGCCTTCCCCAACTGACCAGGTCGGTCGGGAAGCATCAGAATAATGGTCGTGTAGCGCTCGGAGGCCGACAATCCGTGACCGATCACCTTTTGCATCAGCAGCGGGTCAATGTTTCCACCGCAGAGCACGACAACGGTCTTACCCCTCGGCTTGATAGCGCCAGACATCAGAGCGGCGACGCCAACCGCGCCGGCTGGTTCGACAATCTGCTTGGAACGCTCGCTGAGCGCAACTATCGCCTGCGCAATTTGGTCGTCGTTGACGGTGACCACGCGATGGATGTTTTGCTGAATCAAAGCAAACGGAATCTTGCCAGGCTTGGCAACCGCGATGCCGTCGGCGATTGTCCTCTTGGTCTTGACCTCGGTTGGCTTTCCCTCTCGAAGCGATGTGACGTAGGAGGAAGCGTTTTCTGCTTGAACTCCCCAAATTTTCACGTCTTTGCCAAGCGCAGCCTTGAGGTAGGTAGCCACACCTGCAGCCAACCCGCCGCCGCCGATTGCAACTATCACGTTCTTGACGTCAGGTACCTGATCGAGAACCTCGAGACCTACGGTTCCCTGTCCGAGAATCACGTCGAGGTTGTCGTATGGCGGAATAAAGATTGCACCCGTTTTGGCGGCGTAGTCCTGGGCTGAATGCAGAGTCTCCGAAAACACCTCACCAGAGAGAACTACCTGGGCCCCATAGTTTTTGGTGGCGTCAAACTTTGGCAGCGATGCTCCGACGGGCATGAAGATGGTGGCCTTGATGCCCAGCTTTTTGGCGGCGAGTGCAACACCCTGTGCGTGGTTGCCGGCCGAGGCTGCAACCACACCTTTCTTGCGCTCCGCCGCGGTGAGCTTGCTCATGCGGTGGTATGCCCCACGAATCTTGAAAGCGCCCGTGCGCTGGAGGTTTTCGGCCTTGAGCAAAACCTCAACACCGGTCAGTTGCGTTAGAAAGTTTGAGTGGAGCACCGGGGTAACGTGCGCGACCGATGACACAATGGCGGCGGCTCGCTCGAAGTCTTCGACGGTGAGCTTTGCGGCTGGCAGATTTGTCATGGTCCCTCGCTTTGAATACGCTGATTAGAGTTTAGTTTGTGAAGGACCTCGTGACACCAGAGTTGAGTAGGCGTGAAGCCGCGGCCCTGTCGCTTCGGCAACTAGGTGTCGACTCCGATAAAGACAAGACTGTCCTCGAAGTCGTCCAGCGCCTTGGACTTTTGCAAATCGATTCGGTCAACGTTTTTGAACGTGCCCACTACCTACCTCTATTCAGCCGCCTCGGCAACTACCCCAAATCCGAGCTCGACGACCTGATGGGCGGCTTTCACCCAACCCTCATCGAGTACTGGGCTCACGAAGCCTCGATCATTCCCCTAGAGAACTGGCCGCTGTATCGCTGGCGCATGGACGCCTACCGCGACCGCTACGAAAACAAGTGGGGCATGAAGGCCGAGTCGAAGAAACTCGTCGAGCAGATTCACAACCAGCTCAAGGCAAACGGCCCTATGTCAACCAACCAATTCGAAACCGAAGCCAATGATCGAAAAGGCAGCTGGTGGGGTTGGAGCGATCAAAAGCGGGCACTCGAATACATGTTCCTCGTCGGTGAACTGGTCTCAGCCGGTCGAAACTCCTTCAAGCGGCTCTATGCCCTGCCCGAACAGGTGCTCCCCCAACACATTCTCGACCATCTCCCCGACTCTGACTCCGCCAAGGAAAAGCTAATGCTCCAGGCGGCCACCGCTTTCGGAGTTGCCACCTACCGCGATCTCTGCGACTGGCATCGCATGAAACCCGTCAACCACAAACACATCCTGCAGAACCTGCTCGACAAGGGCGAACTGGAGCAAATAAAGGTCGAGGGTTGGCTTGAGCCGGCCTACGTTGCCAAAGGCGTGCAACTAGACAATCTCGACACCAAGGGCGCCAGGACGACGATTTTGAGCCCATTCGACCCCGTCTGCTGGAACCGCGACCGAATCGAACGCATGTGGGGCTTCAACTACCGGATCGAGATTTACACGCCCGAACCTAAGCGCATCTTCGGCTACTACACGCTCCCGATCTTGCATGATCGCAAACTTGTCGGACGCATCGATCTCAAGAGCGATAGAAAGCCGGGAAACCTCTTAGCGAAGGCCAGCTGGCACGAAGCGGAACTCAAAAACTCCGAAGTTCAGCAATTAGCCAAGGCAATGACCAAGCACCTAGAAACCGTGAAAACCTGGCAAGGGCTAAACCAAACGATTATCGAACCGAAGGGCAACCTAGCCGAACTTCTTGGCTAGAACTTGCCGCCCATCGCGCGCAGGCGCTCGATTCGCTTTGGAATCGGTGGGTGAGTCGAAAAGACGCGCTCGACCAAACCCGGCTTGACCGGGTCGGCGATATACATGTGAGCCATACTCGAAGACTTGCGACGCAACGGCTTGCCGTATTGACCCAGTTTCGCGAGGGCTGATGCCAAACCTTCGGGGTAACGGGTGATCTCGGCGGAGGTTGCATCGGCTAGGTATTCGCGCTGGCGTGAAACGGCAGCGGTCACCAGTGGCCCGATGAGAAAGGCCACGATGCTACCGACGATGCCAACCACCAAGAACACCAGACCCAAGCCGTTGTCGTCACGGCTGCGAGAGTTGTTCGACCAAAAGCTCATGCGAATCGCAAAGTCGGCGAGAACACCGATGGCCGAAACCAAACCGAAGACAACAGCCGAAACGCGAATGTCGTAATTGCGAACGTGACCCATCTCGTGAGCCATAACGCCCTCGAGCTCTTTGTCGTCCATGATCGCAAGCAACCCGGAGGTTGCAGCAACAACGGCCTTGTCTGGCTTTCTACCGGTCGCAAAGGCGTTGGGAGCGTCATCGGGAATCACGTAGACCCGAGGCATAGGCATGCCCTGCGAAATGGCGATGTTCTCGACGATGTTCCAGAGCCTAGGGTTATCGCCCTTCTGAATCGGCACAGCGCCGCTCATCGCAACAGCGAGACCAGTCGAGATGTAGTACTGAAACACGGTGTAGATCGCGGCAAAGCCGACGATGAACAAAGCGCTCGAACCGTTACCCGTCGAGTAGCCCCACCAGAGAGAACCACCGGCAATCAGACCGATGAACAGCCCAACGATGATTATGGTGTTGCGCTTATTGGCGGCAATAGCCGAATACATAAAGCTCCTAGAACTTGACCTGTGGTGGCTCAGCGATTGCGGCCTGGTCGGCTACCTCGAAGAACTCACGAACAGTGAAACCGAGCTTTGCCACAAACAGGGTCTGCGGGAACTGCTTGATCTTGATGTTGAAGTCGCGAACGCCACCGTTGTAGAACCGGCGAGAAGCCATGATCTTGTCTTCGGTGTTGGCAAGCTCTGCCTGAAGGTCTAAGAAGCCCTGGTTTGCCTTCAAGTCTGGGTAAGCCTCGGCAACGGCAAAAAGGCTCTTCAGAGTCGACTGCAGACCGCTCTCAGCCTTGGCGGCAGCGGCCGGGCTAGCAAGTGCTGCAGGAGAAACCGTTGCGGCCCGAGCGGCGGTCACATCGGTGAACACCGACTTCTCGTGAGTCGCGTAACCCTGCACTGTAGAAACGAGGTTAGGAATCAGGTCGGCACGGCGCTTGAGCTGAACCGTGATATCGCTCCAAGCTTCGCTAACACGCTCGTTGAGAGTGACCAAACCGTTGTATGTGCTCCAAAGCCAAAGACCGGCCAGAACTACAACACCAAGAATTACCCAGAGGACGATGTCCATTACTGCTCCTTCTGACGCGTTTGCGTCTTAGTTAAAGACTAGGACTCGAACTCGAAAACGATTGCTGAAAGCATCGCGCTCTCAGCGAACACGCAGAACCTGTGTTACCTTCACTTCTGTTTTCACAAAGTAAAACAAGGGGTGGTTGGTTTGAGTTTTAGAGAAACACTCATCAAAGTGAGTTTCGGTCTCTTGTTGGCTGTCACTGTTCTAACTCCCGACCGCGCCTTTGCTGGCGACATTGGGTCAGTACCTTACGATGTTGAAGTTGAGGCTCCATCGTCAGCCACCCTCACATGGAAACCGCAGGTTACAGCTTTTGCAAGCCAAGAGATTTCGCGCCAGAAATCTGCAGTGTCGAGCTACGTACATTCACTAAAAGACAAAGGTGGCAGTTACTTGACTGCACCTGCGATCAAGAAGATGCGCGCCAAATACCCTGCGCTGCAAATAACCAACAAGCCCTGCAACTTCACGTTTGTGTTCTTCGATTTTGCAAGCTGGGCTCGGTCTGCCTGCGAGTTCAAATACGTGGATGCCAAGCAGTATCTTCTCGCGGCCATGAAGGCATTCCTCAACCGAAATCCCGGCTACAACTCAACCGAGGACTACCTCGAAGTCGTTTCTGCTCTCGAAGAGATTTCAACCAAACACTGGGACTACAGAATTCAAAACGGATGGTTCTCGTGCCCGAAACAGATCGCAATGGGCACGTACGCGGGATTCCCTATGGAAAGCAAGTGGTCGCCTACTGTTCGCGCGCTTCGGGTAACCATAGCTCCAGCTAACAAGTGGCAGTTTTCGGTCAAGGTGCTGGCGAGGGACTTCAAAACATTAGCTGCAAACGCCAAGGTTTCGCAAACAGCGGCACCCTACGGAATTGAATTCAATAATTACTAGTGCCCCTTATGGGACTCGAACCCATACTGTGACGATTTTAAGTCGTCTGCCTCTGCCATTGGGCTAAAGGGGCCTAAACGAAAAAGGTCCGAATTTCTTCGGACCTTCGGCGTTCAGCTTTATTATTTCTTCGGCTTGGACGCGTAGGTCTCAAACTGTAATCGAGGGCCCTTGGTGGCGCTAATGCCGACGATGTCGCGGCGAAGAACTAGGTTCCAGACCCAACCGCTGGCGACGCGGATCTTGCGCTCCCACATCGGAATTGCGAGGCCGTGGTAGCCGCGGTGCATAAACCAGGCGAGCAGGCCGGTGATGGCTAGCTTCTTGTATTGGAATACACCGACACCGATGCCGAGACCAGCTACGGCGCCTAGAGGCTTGTGGAAGTATTCCTTGATTCCTTCGCCACGGATTGCGGCGGTAACGTTCTTGGCCAGTAGCTTGCCCTGACGCACTGCGTGCTGGGCGTTAGGAACACAGAAGCCGCCGACACCGAAACCGCTGAGGTCTGGCACTGCTGAGACGTCACCGGCTGTCCAGGCACCTTCGACGATGTCGTCTCCGTCGGTGATCTGAAGCGTCGCTTTCGCGGTTACGCGTCCGCGGTCGTCAAGTGGTAGGTCGGTGTTGCGAACGTAAGGGTGAGCCATTACGCCAGCGGTCCAGACGATTACGTCTGACTCGAAGGTTAGGCCAGACGAAAGTTCGACTTTGCCGCCCACTGCCGACTGAAGCTGGGTGTTGAGGTGGATCTGGGCGCCACGGCGGTCAAGGTTTGCGATGACCCACTCGCTGGTTGCCTGCGAAACCTCGGGCATGATGCGACCCATGGCCTCGACGAGATGGAAGTGAACGTCGTCGAAAGACAGGGTTGGGTAGTAGCGAAGCATGTAGCTGGCGATCGAGCGCATCTCGGCATAGACCTCGATACCGGCAAAGCCGCCACCGATGACCACGAAGGTGAGTAGGCGGTCGCGGGCTGCTCCGGCAGGAAGGTTGGCTGCC
The DNA here is from genome assembly GCA_009698805.1 of Actinomycetota bacterium. Taxonomy (GTDB): domain Bacteria; phylum Actinomycetota; class Actinomycetes; order Actinomycetales; family Microbacteriaceae; genus Rhodoluna. Next base: position 30,117 of record WLPL01000004.1, read on the forward strand.
TTGTCGAAGTTGGCGAGGATTCGGTTGCGAATCTCGACTGCCTCTTCGATGTTCTTGAGGCCGATAGCTTGTTCGGCAACTCCAGGAATCGGGAAGGTGCGAGAAACTGCACCGGCGGTCACGATGATTTGGTCGTAAGTCTCTTTGAACGGCTTGAGGCCTGGCACCTCGATGGTTGCGGTCTTCTTGGCGTGGTCAATGTTGGTTGCCTTGCCGGTGATTATGTTGGTTTTGCGAAGGTGACGACGGTGAGAGATGACCGCGTGACGGGCCTCGATCGAGCCTGCGACAACCTCGGGTAGGAAAGGCTGGTAGGTCATGTAAGGAAGAGGGTCGACTAGAGTGACCTCTGCTTCGTTCTTGCCGAGGAACTGTTCAAGCTTTAGTGCGGCGTAGAAACCGGCGTAACCGCCACCGACGATCAGGATTTTAGGCATGTTGTTATTTTACTTTCTTTACTGAGTTACTAGTTGACGACATCTACGTCGATGGCGGGTTTGCACTGGCAGACGTTTTGCTTCCAGCTGCAAAGTTCTAGGGCCGCGTCGCCAACCAGGTTGACGCCCGGGCCAGCTGCGAGTGCGTGACCCGCGAGCGCGTGAAGACACTTGACTCGAGTTGGCATGCCACCCGCCGAGATGCCTTCAATTTCTGGGACGTCGCCAAGCGCGGCTCGGTCGGCCAAATAGGATTCGTGGGCACGCTCGTAGGCGGCGGCAAACTCGGGTTCGGCAGCCAGTCGGTCTTGCAATTCGACCATGACTCCCCCAGCCTCGAGTGTTGACAGCGCGGCGGTTGCGGCCGGCAAGGTCAGGTAATACATGGTCGGGAACGGCGTTCCGTCAGTTAGTCGGGGGGACGTTTGCACAACGATCGGGTTGCCGCAGATGCAGCGCGCTGCGACGGCCACAATGTCGCGGGCCTCGCGTCCGAGTTGAATCGAAACCGAGCGGATGTCTGACTCGGTTACAGGGGTTAGGTTCACTGTTTGATCACCGGGGATTCGACACCGGCACGAATAACGGTTTGCACGAGCGAACCCATCCAGTCGTTTTTGGTCGCGCTGATCTTGGTCGAGATATCTGTCGAATTGGTTTTCTCGGCGAGCGCTTCACCCACGGTTCCAGAGTTGTCTGATGCGTTCACAGTGCCAAGATCCATGACCACGTAAGAAACTTCACCTGGCATCACGTAAAACAGGCGGTTTCTAGCCTGAGCTCGCACAAAGGCGGGGTCGTTCCATCGGTTGCGCTGAACTTTTAGGTGAGTTAGTGACTCTTTGCTCGCTTTCACCTGATCTTCTAGGTCTGCGATGTTTTGTCTCTGCTGAAAAAATAGTTGCGCCTGCGGAGCTAGGACGAACATTCCAAGAACCACTATGGCTAAGACCGTGATGGTTTGAGCGTTCATCGTGATTCCGCGAAGCAACTCGGCTCGTTCAGCCGAAACAGTTGGCCTGCGTGCGCCACCACCAGGCCGGGTGGGTCTGCGCGGTGACGACACGATCTAAACCTGATTTCTTAGTTATTGAAACGAGGGAAGGCACTACGACCAGCGTAAACCGCACGGTCCATAAGTTCTTCTTCGATTCTCAGCAACTGGTTGTACTTCGCGACTCGCTCAGAACGAGCAGGGGCGCCAGTCTTGATCTGACCGGCGTTGGTGGCAACGGCCAGGTCGGCGATGAAGGTGTCCTCGGTTTCGCCCGAACGGTGAGAGATGATCGCCTTCATGCCCTTGCTCTGCGCCAGTGCTATGGCGTCACGGGTCTCGGTAAGGGTGCCGATCTGGTTCACCTTGACGAGAATGGCGTTACCGGCCTTCAGGTCGATGCCCTTCTGCAGTCGAGTCGGGTTTGTGACGTAAAGGTCGTCGCCGACAAGCTGAACCTTGTCGCCAAGGTCGGCCGTGATCTTTGTCCAGCCAGCCCAGTCGTCCTCGGCCAGTGGGTCCTCGATTGAAACGAGCGGGTACTTGGCAACTAGGCCGTCGTAGTAGGCAATCATTTCGTCGGTGGTGCGCTGGGCGCCTTCGAAGGTGTACATGCCGGTGGCCTCCGAGTAGAACTCGGTGGCGGCTACGTCTAGTGCGAGCGCGATGTCTTTTCCGAGAACGTAACCAGCGTTCTTGACCGCCTCGGCGATTAGGTCCAGGGCCGCCGCGTTGGTCGGTAGCTCGGGAGCGAAACCACCCTCGTCACCAAGCCCAGTTGAAAGACCGCGCGAGTGAAGCAGAGCCTTTAGGTTGTGGTAAATCTCGACGCCCCACCGCAGTGCTTCGCTGTAGGTCTCAGCACCCAATGGAACGATCATGAATTCTTGGATGTCGACGCCGGTGTCGGCGTGAGCGCCACCGTTGATGATATTCATCAGTGGAACCGGGAGGGTTACGCCCTCGTTATTACCGAGGTACTCGTAAAGCTGCAGTTCGGCCGATTCTGCTGCCGCGCGAGCGGTGGCCAGCGAAACACCCAGAATCGCGTTGGCGCCGATGCGCTCCTTGTTTGCAGTGCCATCGAGAGCGATTAGCGCCGCGTCAACAGCGCGCTGGTCTGAGGCTTCGATGCCCTCTACGGCATCGCTTACTTCGTCAAGAACAGCGTTTACGGCGTTCAGAACACCCTTGCCCTGGTAGCGAGCCTTGTCGCCATCGCGTGACTCGTGTGCTTCGAAAGCTCCGGTCGATGCGCCCGAAGGCACCGCTGCACGGCCAAAGGCGTCGTCTTCGAGAAGAACCTCGACCTCAATGGTCGGGTTTCCGCGGGAGTCAAGGATCTCGCGAGCTCCTACAACATCAATTTTCGACAAGGGGTTCTCCTAAATATGTTTTTCAAAATGAGGGGGCGAAGGCGCCCCCAAAAAACGCCTTTGTAATGCCTCTAGTCTACCGATTGCCCGATGGGGCGCACGTCCACGCTCTCGAGTGTGCTGGTGTTCGGGCCGATGAGCGCAAATGCGTCGTAACCGTTCGCCGACATCGTTTCGAGCAGCAGATTCAGACGCTTTGGCTTTAGTTCGAGGCGAACAATCGCGCCCTGAGCCCAGAACTGGCGCTGCATAGCGAAGGCATTCTTCATGGTAGCGACCGAGTCGTCTTCGAGAATCAGCACCAGCGAAGGTTGCTCTTCTTCGAGTTCTTCCTCAGAAACCAGGTCGACTACGCGCTCAAAACCGAGCGAAATGCCGACCGCCGGCACATCGGTGCCCAACCAACGACCAACCATGCCGTCGTAGCGACCTCCGCCGCCGATTGACGAACCCGAGGCCGGGTGATCGATTTCGAAGATCGGGCCGGTGTAGTAACCCATTCCGCGCACGAGAGTCGGGTCGTATCGCAGACGCCCCTCCTCGACCAGTTCGAAGATGTGTACGAGTTCTTTTGGCACGACCGTGGTGTCGACATCCAAGAACCAAGCCTCAAATGCCTTGCCGACCTTTTCACCCAAACGCTCGGTGAGTTCGGCGACAACGCCTGAAAGTTCGATTTTGTCCAGCTTGTCAATCGTGATCATCGCCGAACCGTGGTCGCTCTCGGCAACGCCTAGTTCACTCAGAAGCTTGACCAACAGCTCGCGGTGATTCACGCGAATCACGGCGTCGGTGAGACCAAGCACGTTCAGCACGTTTAGCGAAGCGCTCAGCAGCTCGATTTCGGCCAGCGAGGACGCATCGCCGATGATGTCGATGTCGCACTGCACAAACTGGCGGTAACGACCCTTCTGCGGGCGCTCGGCGCGCCAAACGGGCCCGACCTGAATAGCTTTGAAAACACTCGGCAATTGAGCGCGATTGGTTGCGTAGTAACGAGTCAGCGGAACGGTTAGGTCGAAACGAAGTCCCAAATCGGCGAGTTCGCCATTGCTAGCAATCGCTTCATCTAGCTCGGCCCCGCGCTTTAGCACCCGGTAGGCAAGCTTTTCGTTGTCGCCGCCCTGACCCGAGGTTAGGCGGGCTAGCTCCTCTAGCGCTGGAGTCTCGATTTCTTGAAAGCCATGAGCCATGTAGGTGCCGCGAATAAGATCCAGAATCGAGTCGCGCTTCTTCTTCTCGAGCGGAAGAAAGTCACGCATACCTCGAGGCGGGTTCACTGGGTTAGCCATGTCTCAAGTTTGCCAGAGGTTATTCAGAAGAGCCGATGATTCCAGCGTCACTTGCTTCCAAAACCTCGAACTTGCGAATGTCGCTCATCAGGTCTCGAACCGCGGTTCGAAGCGCACGCTCCGAGTCGAAACCGGCGGACTTGGCGATCGTGACAATGGTCAGAAGTAGTGTGCCGAGTTGCTCCTCGGAATCGATTGCAAGCGGAGCGTTTTCTTGGTCCAAAAGGCCCAGCTTCTCGGCCTTACCGATCACCTTGTTGGCTAGGGCCAGAGCGGGCATCGACTTCGGTACCCCGTCGAGCACAGACTCGCGCTCTGGTTTTTCGCGCTTCTTGTGATCGTCCCAGTTGAGCATCACATCGGCACCGGTTTCGGCTTTGAAGGCGGTTTTTTCATCCGCGTCACCAAAGACGTGCGGGTGGCGAGAAATCATCTTCGCCTCCATCTGCGCGGCGACATCCTGAATGTCGAACTTTTCACCTAGCGAGCCGGACGACGCCAAATCGCTGTGAAAGACAACCTGGTAGAGAACGTCGCCAAGTTCTTCGCGAATCATTGCCGCGTCTTTGGTTTCGATGGCGTCGATCAGCTCGTAGGTCTCTTCGAGCAGGTACTGCACGAGCGATTCGTGAGTCTGTTCGGCATCCCACGGGCAACCACCTGGGCTGCGGAGCTTGTGAGCGGTTGCGATGAGGTTATCGAGGTTAGTCATTTGGTCCCTTCTTGGTAAATACTTGGGCGAGCAAATCCCAGGCCCACTCAATCATTTCTTTGTCGCGCAGGGTCTCCCCAGCGGAATCTTTGGGTAGTGGCACGGTTAGCAATTTGGCGCTCTGCAGGTACTTTAGCCCCGGGTACTGGTGGCTGAGGCGAACCTGCTCGATTTCGAGAAGTTCGACCGGTGAGATTCTGGCGTGCGTGCCGAGCATCATGGCGTCCTTGACGCCAAGTCGGTTGGCCTGCTGACGAAGTTCGGTCACATTGATTAGGTTAATCACGCTCTGCGGGGCAAGCCCGTAGCGATCTTCTAGTTCTTCGAGAATCACGTCGAGGTCGGCTCTGGTGTTGCTCGCGTTCGAGGCGGCCGAGAGCTTGTGATATGCCTCGAGGCGCAGTCGCTCGGAGTCGACGTAGGTTGACGGAATGTGTGCGTCCACCGGCAGTTCGAGCTTGAGTTCGGCAGGGGACGCCTGCTTTTCTCCCTTGAAGTCCGAAACCGCCTCGCCAATCATGCGCAGGTAGAGGTCAAAACCGACTCCGGCGATGTGCCCGGATTGTTCGCCGCCGAGCAGGTTGCCGGCCCCTCGAATCTCGAGGTCCTTGAGCGCCACCTGCATGCCCGAGCCGAGCTCGTTGTTGGTGGCGATGGTGACGAGTCGATCGTGCGCGATGTCGGTAAGCGGCTTACTGAGGTCATAGAAGAAGTACGCGTAAGCACGTTCGCGACTTCGACCGACGCGTCCGCGAATCTGGTGAAGCTGGCTGAGCCCGAACCGCTCGGCTCGGTCGACGATCAGGGTGTTCGCGTTCGGAATATCGATGCCGGTTTCGATGATCGTGGTCGAAACCAGGACGTCGAACTTGCGCTCCCAGAAATCGACGACAACCTGCTCCAAAGCGGCTTCGGGCATTTGGCCGTGGGCCACGGCTATTCGTGCCTCCGGAATCAGTTCGCGCAGCTGGCTAGCCACCTTGTCGATACTTTCGACGCGGTTGTGAACGAAGAAAACCTGACCCTCGCGAATCAGCTCGCGTCGAATGGCCGCTGCAACCTGCTTTTCTGAATAGCCGCCAACATAGGTGAGAATCGGGTGGCGATCTTCGGGAGGTGTGGCCAGCGTGGACATTTCGCGAATGCCCGTGACGGCGAGTTCCAAGGTGCGCGGAATCGGGGTCGCGCTCATCGAGAGCACGTCCACGTTCATTTTGAAGTCTTTGAGCTTCTCTTTGTGCTCGACTCCGAAGCGCTGCTCTTCGTCGATGACCAGGAGTCCAAGGTTTTTGAACTCTATGTTGTTCATCAAAAGTCGGTGGGTTCCGATGACGAGGTCGACCGTGCCATCCTTGAGGCCCTTGATGGTCTCTCTGACCTCTTTGTCGCTCTGGAATCGGCTGAGGCTGCGAACGTTGACCGGGAAGCCCGCGTAGCGACCGATGAAGGTGTCGGTGTGCTGGCGAACCAGCAGCGTGGTTGGCACTAGGACGGCAACCTGCTTGCCATCTTGAATCGCTTTAAACGCGGCGCGAACGGCCACCTCGGTCTTGCCGTAGCCAACGTCGCCGGCGAGCAGGCGATCCATCGGAATCGGCTTTTCCATGTCGCGCTTCACCTCTTCGATGGTGGAGAGCTGGTCCGGGGTCTCGACGAATTGGAACGCCTCCTCCATCTCGCGCTGCCAAGCGGTGTCTGGGCCGAAAGCGTGTCCGATTGCGCTCATGCGCGCCGAGTAGAGCTTGACCAGGTCGATGGCAATCTTGCGAACCGCCTTGCGGGCGTTGCCCTTCTGGCGCGCCCAGTCGGAGCCGCCGAGTTTGCTGAGCACCGGAGCCTCGCCACCGACGTAACGGGTGAGAAAGTCGAGGTGGTCGGTTGGCACGAAAAGGGTGTCGCCGCTGCCTCCGCGTTTTGAAGGCGCGTATTCAATCAACAGGTACTCGCGTTCGTGCTGCTGCTTGCCGATTCCGCTTCTGCGACGCACGAGCTCGACGAAACGGCCGATGCCGTGAACCTCGTGCACCACGTAGTCACCGGCCTTAAGGGTGAGCGGGTCAACGGCAGCTCCTCGCTTAGTGGCAAGTTTGCGCTTGGTTGGGCTGACGTAGGTGGAGTTCTTCCCGTAGAAGTCGGCTTCGGTTAGCACGATCAGATTACTGGCCGGGGCCGCAAAACCCTTTTTGAGAGTTGCTTGCAAGACTTCTGCCTTGAGGTTCTTGGCGACCAACTGCTCCTCGATGCGCAGAACTGTTCCGTGACCCTCGGCGACCAAAAACACCTGCTGACCGTGCTTGGTTTGGTCTTCGATCCACTGCAGCACCGTCATGTCTAGACCGGTGAAGTTTGGTATCTCGAGCAAACCCAGATTGATCACGCCCTCCTCGGGGCTATCGAACGCACTTACCCGGTAAAGCGGGCGCTTACCCAGGTCGCGCTCGAATTCGGCGATGCTCTTGAAGCCGCCAGCGCTCAGGTCGATCGGTGCGGTCGCTCCCTCCATCGCGGCGTCCCAGGCGGCGTGCAAAAACTCTTCGTTGGTGTCGGTCAGGCTCTGCGCCCTCGCGGTTGCTCTCTCGGGGCTGAGAATCGTGACCGCGGTGTCATCGGGCAGGTAGCTCGCCAGCGGCACGAGTTCGTCACAGAGAACTGGCGCTAGAGACTCCATACCCTCGACCGGCATGCCCTCGGCGATCTTGGTCAGCATCGTCGAAAGGTTCGGGAACTCGTGCATCATCTCTCGAGCGCGAGAGGCAACGCTCGGTGTGATCACGATTTCTCGAGCCGGGTAGAGGGTGACCTCTTTGACCGGTTTGTGCTCATCACCGAGCGGCAGGGACCGCTGGTCGGTCACCGAAAATTCGCGAATATCCTCGAGTTCGTCGCCAAAAAACTCCAGACGAACCGCGTGAGCCGCCGTGGTCGGGAATATGTCTAGGATTCCGCCACGGGCTGCGAACTCGCCACGCTTGGTGACCATGTCCACGCGCTCATATGCCAGCTCGACAAGTTTGAGGGTGAGCTCGGGCATGAAGAAATTCTTGCCGCTCTCGAGCTTCAGCGCCGGGTGATTGGCCAGACCCGCGATGACTGGTTGCAAAACCGCACGGACGCTGGCTAAAACATAGACCGGATGGTTGCTGTGCTCGGTTTTTAGCTCGCTAAGACGCTGCAAAACGCGGACGCGTGTGCCAACGGTCTCAGGTGAAGGGCTTAGGCGTTCGTGCGGCAGGGTCTCCCAGGATGGAAACTCGAGAATTTCGGCCTCAGGCTCTAGATCGTGCAGGGTTGCGGCAAGATCTTCGGCTTCGCGACCGGTTGCGGCCACCACCAACTGCACGCGAGAAAGCTTCCTCTCGGCGCGAATGTGATTGATCAGAGCCACTATTGTCGAGTGAGCGCCCTGCGGAGCAACTATGTTTACAGGAGATTTTTTGATTGCGGCTTCGAGAGCCGCTACAGGATATCCGTCTGCTACGAGCGCGACGAGGCGCGAAAGGGCCTTGGAATTCGCTCGAGCATCCACCCCTCAAGTCTAGGCGGAATGAAACTCCAACTGAGCGGCGGTAAGGCCTTTGAGGGCGATCGCCTCGACCGCGTCGGCGGCAATCTCGAGGGTGACGGGCAAACTTTTCTTTTCGGCGCTTGAGAAGTCTTTGAGCACGTAATCGGCGGTATCCATCTGCCCGGGCGGCCGCCCGATTCCAACGCGAACTCGCACGAAATCGTTACTGCCCAGAGCCGAGATGATGTCGCGCAAGCCGTTGTGACCGGCGTGACCGCCAGAGAACTTGATGCGCACGTCGTCGGCGGGGATGTCTAGTTCGTCGTGAATGACGATGATGTTTTCGGGGGCGATGTCGAAGAACTTTGCCAGGTTGACGACCGGGCCGCCCGAGTTGTTCATGAAGCTCAAAGGCTTGGCGAGAATCAGCCGTGTTTGCCCGAGCTTGGTTTCGGCCACGACCGCGTTGGCTTTGTGGCTCTTTAGCTTTGCGCCTAGACGCTTTGCCAAAACGTCGATGACCATTTGGCCGACGTTGTGGCGATTGCCAGAGTAGCCGGGCCCGGGGTTACCGAGCCCGACTACTAGAAAGGCGTTGTTACTCAGCTGGCGCCTCGGCTACCACCGGAGCGGCAGTCTCTTCGGCTGCGCCAGCAGGGGTCTCGACAACCGACGCAATTAGCGTGTCGGCGTCTAGATCCATGGTGACACCCTCAGGAAGAATGATGTCCTTGGCTAGGACGTGGTGACCAGCACCCTCCTTGTTAAGAACAACCTCGACGAACTCAGGAATGTGAGTGGCTTCGGCGGCAACCTTGACGGTCTTGTGCTCGAGGTCGAGCGTGGTACCCGAAAGGGTCTCACCGACAACGTGAACAGGAACCTCAACGTGGACAAGTTCACCCTTGCGAATAGTTACTAGGTCGACGTGCTCGATGACCTGGGTGATGACGTCCTTCGAGGCCGACTTCACTAGGACTAGCTCGTTCTTGCCATCAATCTTTAGGTCGATAACTGCGTTCTTGTGACGAAGCGCAAGAGAAAGCTCGTGGGCTGGGAGGGTGACGTGGCGTGGATCGGTACCGTGACCGTAGATTACTGCTGGGGTGCGGCCGGCTGCGCGGAACTTGCGAGCGGCTCCTTTGCCAAACGCGGTGCGATTTTCGGCAACAATGTTTGCTTCAGACATTTTGATTCCTTCAGGTTAGTTTTATCTACTCGAGCGTTTTCACGCGAGGATCCAGCCCTAGGGCTTGCCCCGTCGATTACGGCCCCTTGCGGAGCCCTCGCCGTTGTCTTACCTGTTTAGTCTAAGGGTTAAGCGTGGCCAGGGAAAATCTGGCTAACCGAATTGTCATCGAAGACGGCACCGATAGCACGCGCGATTAGCGGAGCAATCGAGAGCACGGTCAGCGATTCGAAACGCTTTTCTTCTGGAATCGGCAGGGTGTTGGTGACGATCACTGCGTCTACGCTGTCGCCGCTTAGGCGCTCTACGGCTGGGTCAGAGAAGATGGCGTGAGTTGCGGCCACGATTACTCGCTTAGCGCCGTTCTTCTTTAGAGCGGCGGCTGCGGCCACGATGGTGCCGGCGGTGTCGATCATGTCATCGACCAGGAGGCAGGTGCGTCCTTCAACGTCACCGACAACCTCTTGAGCGGTTACCTGGTTTGGCACGTCTGGGTCGCGACGCTTGTGGACGATCGCAAGTGGGGCCCCGAGACGGTCTGCCCAAATATCGGCAACGCGAACTCGACCCGAGTCTGGCGAGACAACGGTGATGTTGCCGTCGTCAAAGTTGTCGCGAACGTAGTCGGCAAGCATCGGCAGGGCCCAAAGGTGGTCAACCGGGCCGTCGAAGAAGCCCTGAATCTGTGGGGTGTGCAGGTCAACCGAGATGATTCGGTTGGCGCCGGCGGCCTTGTAGAGGTCTGTCATTAGACGAGCCGAGATTGGCTCGCGTCCCTTGTGCTTCTTGTCTTGACGGGCGTAAGGGAAGAAGGGGGCAACCACGGTGATGCGCTTTGCCGAAGCTCGTTTTAGGGCGTCCAGCATCAGTAGTTGCTCGACAAGCCAGTGGTTCACCGGTGCTGGGTAAGCCTGAATCACGAATGCATCAACTCCACGAACCGACTCTTCAAATCGAACGAAGGTTTCGCCAGATGCGAAGTCGTAAGCGGTGGTCGGGACTAGTTCTGTGCCCAGTAGCGAGGCGATCTCTTCGGCTAGTGCCGGGTGGGCACGCCCGCTCAGAATAGCCAGTCGTTTGCGTCCGTTGATGGTGATTTCGCTCAAGACTGAACCCGCTTCTCTCTACTCTGTGGCGTTCTCGGCGGCCTTCGCCGCTGCAGTGCCTGGCCGGTTTTCGATGACCCAACCCGCAAAGTTTCTTTGTGGTGAGTGGCTTTGCGCCAACTCGCCAGCTTTGACTTCTTTGCGAACCGTGGTGCCTGCAGCTGTGTAAGCCCCATCACCAATCGTAATCGGTGCGACGAAGGTGTTATGCGACCCGCTGCGAACATGTGAGCCGATAACTGTCTTGTGCTTGTTTACGCCGTCGTAGTTGGCAAAAATGGTGCCAGCGCCGATGTTGGTCTCTTCGCCAATGACCGCGTCGCCCACGTAACTCAGATGAGGAACCTTAGAGCCGCGACCAATCACCGAATTCTTGGTTTCAACGAAGGTGCCGATCTTGCCGTCGGCGCCGAGGTCGGTGCCCACGCGAAGGAAGGCGTATGGGCCAACCGAAGCGCCATCACCGATGCGTGAAGAAGCCACCTGTGATTTAAGCACCTTAGCGCCAGCCCCGACGATGGTGTCTGTCATGTCGACTTCGGGGCCGATCTTGGCTCCGCGGCCAATCACTGTGGTGCCCTTCAGGTAGGTGCCTGGCAGAATCACGGCGTCTTCGCCGATGGTAACGGTGACGTCGATCCAGGTGGTGAACGGGTCGAGAATCGTTACGCCGGCCTGCATCCAGGCTTCGCAGATGCGGCGGTTGAGCTCAGCAGCAACCTCACTCAGCTGAACGCGATCGTTGATTCCTGCAACGAGCCAGTTGTCTGAGACGGCGAGTGCTTGAGCTTTCGCGCCTTCGCGTACAAGAAGAGCCGCGATGTCGGTCAGGTATCGCTCGCCCTGGGCGTTGTGCGACGAAAGTTTGCCCAGAGATTCGCGAAGCGACTTGGAGTCGAAAACATAAACACCGGCATTGACCTCGGCGATTTGGATTTGCTCTTCGGTGGCGTCGCGATGCTCGATGATGCCAAGGAAAGACCCGTCGTTGGAGCGAATGATTCGTCCGTAACCGCTCGGGTCATCGGCGATCTGAGTTAGAACGGTGGCAGCAAAACCCCCGCTGAGGTGAGCCTCGAGAAGTGACTCTAGGGTAGCAACGTCAAGCAGAGGCACGTCACCACTGGTAACCACGACAGCGCCATCGAAATCAGCTGGCAAAACTTGCAAAGCGCACTCGACGGCCCTACCCGTGCCGGGCACTTCGTCTTGGTCGGCGAGGGTTGCGTTGGGGAAAAAGGTTTCGACGTATTCGGCAATGTGGTCGCGCTGATGGCGAATCACAGGCACAACGTGCGCTGCGCCAAGTGCCGAAGCAGTGGCCAAAGCGTGCCCGAGTAGCGGAAGTCCGGCTAGTTCGTGCATAACCTTGGGCTTGCTCGAACGCATGCGAGTGCCTTCGCCAGCGGCGAGCACTACTACTGCTAGACGTTTCTCGGTCATCGTTGATCCTCCTCGAATCGCTCCGCCCCCAGGATTCGAACCTGGACCGAACGCCTCCAAAGAGCGCCGTGCTGCCGTTACACTAGGGCGGAAAAATCGCCTCGCGGCGACTATCTCCAAGTTTGCCAGATTAAGCGAGCGCTTCTGAGGTTTCTAGCCACTCGTTTTCAAGTTGTTGCCGTTTTTGGTTCAACTCAGCCTGCTTAGCGACCATGGCAGCCAGCCCATCGAAGTCGTTTTGATCATGGCCAGTCATGTTTTCGTGTAACAGCGCCTCTTCGGTGGCTAGTTTCTCGAGGGCACGCTCGAGTCGGCTCAGGTTCTTTTCGGCGTCGCGAAGCGCAGCCCCGGTCATCTTCGACGCCTTTGCCGCAGCCGACTTGGTTCCAAGACTGGCCTTGCGCAACTGCAGGTATTGATCGACTCCGCCGGTTAGGTGCCGCAGGTGCCCGTCGCCCATCAGGGCGTACTGGTCGTCCGTCACACGCTCTAGCAGGTAGCGGTCGTGGCTAACCACGATCAATGTGCCGGGCCACGAGTCGAGCAGGTCCTCCATGGCGGCCAGGATGTCGGTGTCGAGATCATTCGTCGGTTCGTCGAGAATCAGGACGTTCGGCTCGCCGAAAAGCAGACGCAAGAATTGGAGGCGGCGGCGTTGCCCTCCGCTGAGGTCACGAATCGGCGTCTGCAGTTGCTCGGTGGTGAAACCGAGTTGTTCAACCAGCTGGGTTATCGAGACTTCCTTTTTGTCGACGATGAAGAACTTCTTTTCGCGACCGATCAGTTCGAAAATCTTTTCGTTGGCAAACTCGTCGAGCTCGCGAATATCTTGAGTGAGAGTTGCGATTTGAACCGTTTTGCCGCGCTTTACCCGCCCGGCCTCGGGTTGAATCAGACCCTCGATGAGCTTCAGAAGTGTGGTTTTGCCGGCACCGTTTACGCCCACAACACCGACTCGGTCGCCAGGGCCGAGCCGCCAGGTCACGTCGTTCAAAAGGCCCTTGTAACTCAGGTTTTCGACGTCGATTACGTCTTTGCCCAGTCGCGCGGTGGCCAGTTTGTTGAGTGAGGCCTTGTCGCGAATTTCTGGGACATTTGCAATTAACTCATTTGCCGCTTCGATGCGGAACTTAGATTTTGCGGTTCTAGCCGGTGCGCCACGGCGCAGCCAAGCGAGCTCCTTGGTGGCGAGGTTCTTGCGTTTCGATTCGCTAACCGCAGCACTGCGCTGACGCTCGACTCGCTGCAAGATGTACGCGGCGTAACCGCCTTCGAACGGCTCGATCTCGCCGCCGTAGACCTCCCAGGTGAAGTTGCAGACCGCGTCCAAGAACCAGCGATCGTGGGTCACGACAATCAGCCCGCCCGAGTTTTTTCCCCAGCGGCTGTTGAGGTGTTGGGCGAGCCAGGCGACACCCTCAACGTCGAGGTGGTTTGTCGGTTCGTCGAGCATGATCACGTCGAAGTCCTGAACTAAAAGGGCGGCAAGCGCAACACGCCTACGCTGACCGCCAGAAAGATCGGCGATCTGCTTGCTCCAGTCGAGGTCGTTGAGTAGCCCGGCGATTACATCTCGAACCCGCGGGTCGCCAGCCCAAACGTGCTCTGGGGTGTCACCGACCACAGCTTCGCCAATGGTCTTGCCGGGGTCGATCACGTCGGACTGATCAAGTACGCCGATGGTGGTTCCGCCGCGATGCGTTACCTGACCCCGGTTTGGCTCAAGACGCTTCGAAAGAAGCTTGAGCAGGGTCGACTTGCCGTCGCCGTTTCGGCCAACGACACCGATTCGATCACCCTCGTTGATGCCGATGGTTAGGTTGTCGAAAACGCGCTTGGTCGGAAAGTCAAGAAACACACTTTCGGCTCCGAGTAGATGGGCCACTAGACGTGTGCTCCTAAGGCCGGGCCACTGGTAGCGATTCCGCCACAAGCTTCAGCAATTCGCATCGCTTCATCGGCGCTCTCGACTAGAGCGAGAATGGTCGGGCCCGAACCCGAGACCATGGCCCGCAAAGCTCCGGCTGACTCGAGGGCGTCAATGGTTTCTTGTAATTCGGGCCGCAGGTGAAGTGCAGCCTGCTGAAGGTCATTGTGGAGCAGAGGGGCAATATCGCTCGGAGCGCCTTTTCGCAGAGCCTCGATCAGAGGCATGGCGTCGCGTTCTTCGGGCTTTGGCCGCAACTCGTCGAGGGTGCGGTAGACCTGGGGCGTGCTAAGACCAAAGGGTGCCGGAACCAAAACCCAGTGGAATTCGCCTGCGGTCTCTAGCGGGGTCAACAACTCGCCCCTACCTGTGCCGAGTGCTGTGCCGCCGAGAATCGCAAACGGCACATCCGAGCCGAGTGCGACTGTTTCGGAAGCGGTGACTTTTGCGCCACACATTTTCGAAGCGGCAACAACCACGGCAGCGGCATCGGCCGAGCCCCCGCCCATGCCACCGGCAACCGGGACGGTCTTTTCGATGTGAATCGCTAGCGGTGAGCGCGAGACAAACTTGGCGGCCTTGATGGCCAGGTTCGTTTCATCGGTCGGCACACCCTCGGTGATTCCACTCACCGTTAGAGAAAACTCCTTGGCAGCCGTGACCGAAACCGTCTCGCGTAGGTTTAGCGCCTGATAGATCGATACGACCTCGTGAAAGCCATCGGGCTGTAAGGCGCCAACCGTGAAAAAAAGATTGATCTTGCCTGGTGCGCTAGCGGTTACGCTCATCGCTCCACCTTCTGACGAATTAGTTTCAGGTAGCTCTGCCAAAACTTCTTCTGAAGCTTGGCGGATTCTGCAGAGGCGAGCAGTTCGTGACTGATTATGACCTCGCACTTGCCAGCGCCAAGCGAATTCACTTGGATTCCAGCCCTTGACCGATCTAAAAACGCCACCTGAACATAATCGGGTGCGCGAACCACTAGGACTCGAGCAATCGAGTCGGCCGGCCAGCGCTCGGCGTCGCCGAACATCAGAAATAGTTGACCGGCCTCGGCAGCGAAGGCCTCGGTCAGTTCGAATTTCGGGATCAACTTAAGCAACTTCTCTCGCAATCGCGACAAAGTCGTGGATTCCGAGTGCTTCGCCTCGAAGCGTTGGGTTCACGCCCGCACGGTTTAGAAGTTCTTCAGCAAGGGTCGGGCTACCGGCAAAGTCGGCGAGAGCCTGGCGCAGGGTCTTTCGACGCTGTGAGAAAGCGGCATCGATAACGGCGAAGGTTTTCAGGCGCAGTGCCTCGTCGCCGATTGGTGTGGTGCGCTTTACGAAGTAGACGAGAGCGGAGTCAACGTTTGGCGCTGGCCAGAAAACGTTTCGACCAACATTGCCCGCAAGATTGGCATCGGCATACCAGGCCAGCTTTGCGCTTGGCACCCCGTAAACCTTTGAACCGGGCCCCGCCGCTAACCGATGGGCGACCTCGGCTTGAACCAATACCAGCCCGCGGTTGATCGAGTCGAAGCGCTCCAAAAAATGCAGCAGCACGGGAACCGAGATGTTGTAAGGCAGGTTGGCGACCAGCGCGTCTGGCTTGCTTGGTAGTTCGCTCAGTCGGAGCGCGTCCTCGTGAATCAGGGTGAAGTCTTTACCGGCCGCGCGCTTGGCAATCGTGGCCTCTAAAGCTGCAGCCATCTTTGGGTCAATCTCGACAGCGATAACCTTGGCGGCAACCTCGAGGAGCCCAAGGGTGAGCGAACCCAAACCTGGCCCGATCTCAACTACGGTCTCGGCGCCGGTCAGTTTGGCTGCCGCGACGATTCGGCGAATGGTGTTCGGGTCAGTCACGAAGTTTTGCCCGAGCTTCTTGGTTGGCACAACGTCGAGGCGAGCGGCGAGTTCGCGGATATCGGCACCGCCTAGAAGCTCAACCATTCCACTCACCGTAGACGGCCTGAGTGTTGGCCGAAAGCTGGGCGGCAACTTCGTTTGCCGAAAGGTCGAGCACCTCGGCCATCTTGCGAACCGTGATCGGAACGAGGTAACTGGCGTTTGGTCGGCCGCGGAAAGGCTCGGGGGTCAAGAATGGTGCATCGGTTTCGACGAGTATCAGCTCTTTGCGCGCGACGGCTAGCGAGTCTCGAAGATTTTGGTTGCGTTTGATTGTGATGTTGCCAGCGAAAGACATATACCAACCGTTGGCATTGCAAATCTCGGCGAGGTCGACATCGCCCGAGTAACAGTGAAATACAACTCGATCTGGTGCGCCGACTCGTTTGAGAGTCTCGACGACCTCGGCGTGGGCGTCGCGGTCGTGAATCATCAGCGCGATGTTTTGTTCTTTCGCGATGCGAATGTGCTCTTCGAACGAGTGCTTCTGCAGAGCGATCGCGTC
>WLPL01000040.1 GCA_009698805.1 Actinomycetota bacterium
GGGGCTACCAATTCGGTCACGTAGAGGGTGTCCGGGAGGTTTGGGTCTTTGACACCGGTAGACGCCATGAGTGGGCGCTGTTTATTAGCACCGGCAGCGGCTAGCTCTGCCCAAGCCGACTTGGCGAATTCCTGCTCAAAGACCTCGTAGGCGAGGCGTGCGTTAGCAAGCGCAGCTTGACTCTTGAGTGAACGAGCGTCGCTCGTGCCAATCGCCTCCAAGCGCTTGTCGATTTCGGTGTCAACGCGAGAAACAAAGAACGAAGCAACCGAGTGAATCTTAGAGACATCGTGTCCGTTTTCCTTGGCCTGCGTAACGCCGGCAATGTAGGCGGCAATCACCTCGCGGTATCGAGCCAGCGAGAAGATCAAGGTGACGTTGACGCTGATGCCGACCGAAATCACCTGGGTGATAGCCGAGAGGCCCGCCTTTGTTGCCGGAATCTTGATCATTACGTTTTCGCGGTTCACCTTGACGAAAAGTTCCTTGGCCTGCTGAACGGTTCGTTCGGTGTCGTTTGCTAGCCCTGGCTCGACCTCGATCGAGACGCGACCATCGAATCCATTCGAGGCTGCGTAAACCCCAGCGAAGATGTCACAGGCGTCGGCAACATCGCGAGTGGTTAGCTCGACGATAGCCTGCTCGGTCGAAGCGCCGGCCGCGGCTAGCTCAGCAAGTTGTGCCTCGTAACCCTCGCCCTTAGACAGAGCGCCAGCAAAGATCGTCGGGTTGGTGGTTACACCCGAAACCGAACGACTCGTAATGAGCTCCTTGAGGCCGCCCGAGACGATTCGCGAACGCGAAAGGTCGTCGAGCCAGATGCTTACGCCGTTGGCGGCTAGTTGAGCTAGGGGACTGGTCATGGTGTTTACTTTCTTCTTCTTTAGAGGCTCTTTAGGACGTCCTTGGCAGTAGAAACAACTGCCTCGGTGGTCATTCCAAATTCACGGAACAGGGTCTGGTAGTCGGCAGAGGCGCCGTAGTGCTCGATCGAAACGCTCTTGCCAAATGGGCCAACGTACTTCGACCAACCGAGTGCAAGACCAGCCTCAACCGAAACGCGAGCCTGAATCTTCGAAGGTAGAACCTGCTCACGGTATGCGGCCGGCTGTTCGTCGAACCACTCGAGGCAGGGAGCCGAGACAACACGGGTAGCGATGCCGGCGGCCTCGAGCTGCTCGCGGGCTGCAACGGCAAGCTGAACCTCGGATCCGGTGGCGATAAGGATCAACTTAGGCTTGCCGTTGGCTGCGTCCACCAGAGTGTAGGCACCCTTTGCGGTATTCGAAGCGTCTGCAAAACCTTCGCCGCGCTGGAAGACCGGAATGTTCTGGCGAGTCAACGCGATACCGGCTGGCCCCTTGCGACGCTCGAGAATGGTCTTCCAGGCGTACGCGGTTTCGTTGGCGTCACCCGGACGAACGATGTCCAGGTTAGGAATCGCCCGAAGCGTGGCTAGCTGCTCGATTGGCTGGTGTGTGGGGCCGTCTTCGCCGAGAGCAACCGAGTCGTGAGTCCAGACGAAGATCGACGGGACGCCCATGAGAGCGGCGAGACGAACCGCAGGGCGCATGTAGTCGCTGAAGATAAGGAAGGTTCCGCCAAATGCGCGAGTCTTGCCGTGCAATACGATGCCGTTAAGAATCGCACCCATGGCGTGTTCGCGTATACCGAAGTGCAGAACGCGACCGTACTTATTGCCCTTCCAGTCGTGCGTCGACCACTCGGCGGGAATGAACGATGGCGCACCCTCAATGGTGGTCAGGTTCGACTCAGCGAGGTCGGAGGAGCCACCCCAGAGTTCGGGCATGACCTTGGCTATTGCATTGATTACCTTGCCAGAGGCAGAGCGGGTCGAAACCTCTGTGCCTGACTCGAATATCGGTAGCGCCGACTCTAGTTCCGCAGGCACTTCTTCGCGCTCCATGCGGTCGAGTAGATTTTTTGCGTCAGGGTTTGAGGCTGCCCAATCGGCAAAGGCAGATTCCCAGACCTTGCGGTTTTCGGTGGCGAACTGTTGGTAGCCACGGGTGTGAGCCAAAACCTCGGGTGCAACCTCGAAAGATTTCTCGGGGTCAAAGCCGAGAGCAACCTTGAGTCCGGCAAGCTCTTCGGCACCGAGCTTGGCTCCGTGAATCTTGCCGCTGTTCTGCTTGGTCGGCGAAGGCCAACCGATTATGGTGCGAAGACGAATCAGCGAAGGCTTGTCGGTTACCGATTTGGCAGCCTGAATAGCGTTGTAAAGCTCTTCGATGTCCTCGACATACTTGCCCGTCTTCTTCCAGTCGACGGTCTGCACGTGCCAGCCGTATGACTCGTAACGAGCCGACACATCTTCGGTGAACGAGATGTCTGTATCGTCCTCGATCGAAATCTGGTTGCTGTCGTAGATGACGACGAGGTTGCCGAGCTTCTGATGGCCAGCAAGCGAAGCTGCCTCCGAGGTGACGCCCTCCTGCATGTCTCCATCGCCAGCAATAACGTAGACGAAGTGGTCAAATGGGCTGGTGCCGGTGGCAGCGTTTGGATCAAACATGCCGCGCTCGTATCGAGCCGCGTAAGCGAAGCCGGTTGCCGAGGCAAGGCCTTGACCGAGCGGTCCGGTGGTTATTTCTACGCCCTTGGTGTGGCCGTACTCCGGGTGGCCAGGAGTTGCCGAACCCCAGGTGCGCAACGCCTTGATGTCATCGAGCTCTAGCCCGTAGCCGTGAAGGAACAGTTGGTTGTAAATGGTGAGCGAAGAGTGCCCAACCGAAAGAATGAAACGATCGCGACCGATCCACTTGTCATCGCTCGGGTCATGGCACATGACCTTGTTGAAGAGCAGGTAAGCGACCGGAGCTAGGCTGATCGCGGTTCCGGGGTGGCCATTGCCAACCTTTTCTACAGCGTCTGCTGCGAGTACACGCGCGGTGTCTACCGCTTTGGAATCAAGGTCGGTCCACTGGAATGCTGACAAGGCAGCTCCTTATTTCTAGGCGCAAAAATGCACGCTCGTTGTTTTGTTCGTTGGGCAACGTCGCCGATAGATGGTGGCTTTGCCACGCTAGAAATTCTACACCGCGGCGGGTTTATCTCTCGGGGAATAACGGGCAATGTCCCTGATTTAGACTTAATCGAACATGAGCGCAAAATCCTCTCCCAAATCCGGCCTGATTGCTAAAGCGAAGGCTTACCTTGCGCTAACCAAACCTCGCGTCGTCGAACTACTGCTGATCACCACGGTTCCGACGATGATTCTGGCAAACATCGGAAAGGGATTTCCGAATCTCGGCTTGGTCCTCGTGACACTGGTCGGTGGAGCGCTCTCGGCAGGTTCGGCGAACGCCTTCAACTGCTACATCGACGCCGACATCGACAAGATCATGGGACGCACGAAAAACCGCCCACTAGTGACTGGCGAGCTCACCAAGCGCCAGGCCCTGGTCTTCGCCTTCGTCGTTGGCATTTTCTCGGTCGCTTGGCTTTGGCTGACCACCAACTTCTTGGCTGCCATGCTTTCGCTTTCCGCGATCCTGTTCTACGTCCTCGTCTACACACTGCTGCTAAAGCGCAGGACGCCACAGAACATTGTTTGGGGTGGAGCCGCCGGCGCAATGCCTGCACTAATCGGTTGGGCAGCAGTTACCAACGGTTTGAACGTTTCGGCCTGGCTGCTCTTCCTAATTATCTTCCTGTGGACGCCGCCGCACTACTGGCCGCTATCGATGCGTTACAAGGACGACTATGCCGCCGCCGGTGTGCCAATGTTGCCAGTCGTAAGGTCTCCGCGAGTGGTCGGCGTTCAAATAGTTTTGTACTCGTGGGCACTGGTCGTCTCGACCCTTCTGCTGATCCCGGCCTCGAGCATGGGTTTGATCTACAGCATTGCCGCGGTTCTTTCGGGTGGTTGGTTCTTGCTAGAAGCGACCAAGCTCTACAACGCCAGCAAGTCGGGGGAGGTCGAATCTCCGATGAGACTTTTTCACGGCTCGATCACTTACCTGACCGTGTTGTTCGTGGCAATCGCGGTCGACCCGCTATTGCACTTCGCCTTCTTCTAGAGCGTCTTCAGCTCTTCAAGGCGAGCTAGCGACTCTTCCCTTTCGACCGCGTGGTCGACTATCGGGGCTGGGTACTCCGGGGCAAGTGAACTAACCAGCAACCAGGGCTCGTGAACTTCCTTGCCCGGTATGCCGCGGAGTTCTGGCACGAACTTTCGCACGTAGTCGCCGTTCGGGTCGAACTTATAGCCCTGGGTGATCGGGTTGAAGATGCGGTAGTAGGGGGAGGCGTCGGTTCCGCAACCAGCCGTCCACTGCCACCCGTGCGAGTTTGAGGCAACGTCGAAGTCGGTTAGATGCTCTTCAAACCAGCGCGCGCCGTGCTGCCACTCGATGTGCAGATCTTTCACTAAAAAGGACGCCACGATCATGCGAACACGGTTGTGCATCCACCCGGTTGCTAGCAGTTGCCGCATGCCCGCGTCGACCATCGGGTAGCCGGTTTTGCCTTGCTGCCAAGCCTCGAGTTTGCCTGCAGCTTCGTCGTAGCGCATCTTCGCGAAACGAGGTTCGTAGTAGCCGTCCACCGTGTGCGGGTTGTGAAGAAGGACGTCGGCATAGAACTCACGCCAGGCGAGTTCCTTCATGAAAGTGACTTCGCCCTCGGAGTCACCAAGTTCGGCAAGCAAGGTTCGCGGGTGAATCTCGCCGTGGGCGAGGGCATGAGACAGATGCGAGGTTCCGCTTAGATCGGCACGATTGCGATCTTCGTTGTAACCCTCGAGGGCTCGGCGCTGAAACTTGGCAAAGGTTTCTTTGGCAAAGCTTTCGCCCACTCGCACTTCGGGCCCGCTCGGTAGGTCTTCACCCGCTTTTAGCCAGGTCACGCCGGTAGGTGCTGGCAGCGGATATGACCAACCGTTAGCAAACCATGCCTTGAAGAATGGCGTGTAAACCCGGTACGGCGTGCCATCTGGTTTGCGCACAACGCCAGGCGAAACCGCGTAGTTTCCCGGGCCGACCACGAACTTGATGCCTGCTTCGTCTAGTCCCCGCTGCACCTCGAGCTGTTCTGCGATGCCGGCTGGGTCGAATGCACGGCTGCAGTGCACCGCCGTCACACCCAGACTCTTCGCCGTGGCAACGAGATCGTCAACTTGACCTAGGGAGTCAGACAGCTGAGAACTTAGTGATCGCCAGCTAGCGGTGAGCGAATCGATTCTCACTTGACTGAGCCCTTCGAGGGCGCTCGAAAGAACTACTGGGTAAACCTCTGAGCCGGCCGAGACCAGCGCTGGGTTATCGGCTACCCGGAGGTCACGTCGAAACCAGTAGAGGGTTGCCATCTAGCGAACCTTCGAGGCGAAGAGTTGAAACCAGAGAAGGCTGCAAAGCGTTGCTGCTCCCGCGACGTGAAAGCCGACCAGAAGTGCCGGAACTCCAAGCCTCGCCTGAGCGACGCCGATCACGGCTTGAATCACTAGGTTTGCGAGCAGGCCGAGCAGGATCGATCGATTGAGCTTGTCGGCTCGATACAGAACCAACGACAGCAGAACTAAGGCGAGGGTGAGGTAGGCGGGGTACGAGTGGTAGTGCTGCCAGATCTCAAGATCCAGCCCGTTTCTCGGGGTTTTTGCATCGCCAGCGTGTGGGCCAGCGCCGGTAACAATGATTCCGAAGACCACCGAAGTGAGTCCGGTGATGGTTATGGCAACCGAGGTGATTCTAGGCAGCCCAGAGCGACCAGTGAGGCTAGGGGAGTAGAACCGCCAAACCAAAATCGAAGAAAGCGAGATGAGCACGGCCGAGAGGGCAAAGTGCGCCCCAACGAGCCAAGGGTTTAGGCCGGTTAGCACCGTCAAACCGCCGAGGACGGCCTGAGCCGGGATTCCGGCTAACAGCCCAATAGCGAGGGCGCGCTGAACCGTTTTCCAGAATAGGACCACGGTGAATACCGCGATGATTAGAAGCGCAAAAGTAAGTAAACGGTTGGCAAATTCAATGACACCGTGTAGCCCCTGCGCCTGAACGGTAACCAGCGAGTCGGCAGTGCACTTTGGCCAGGTAGGGCAACCGAGGCCAGATCCGGTGAGGCGCACGACACCCCCGGTCACCACAATCAAAATTTGTGAGACCAGAGTGCTCCAAACGGCAAACTTGCGCAAGATCTGCCTTTCTAGAGTCTTTACCCGGAGCTAATTCCAAAGTAAAATGTGAGGGTCGGAGCATTTGCTCACTTCAATACTTACACGAAGGCGCGTTGGAATAATCCCGCGCCATGGGTGTTTGCCTATACGCATAGAGAGGACGCGTCTTGTCAGAGAACATCATCGAACGTCCGGAATTGGATTCGTTAGGTAACTACGAATTTGGCTGGTCAGACAGCGACAAAGCCGGAGAAACTGCAAAGCGCGGAATCAACGAGGACGTCGTTCGCGATATCTCAGGTAAGAAGAGCGAGCCGGACTGGATGCTCGAAACCCGCCTCAAGGGTTACGACTACTTCACCCGCAAGCCAATGCCGAACTGGGGCGCAGACCTCAGCGGCATCGACTTCGACAACATCAAATACTTTGTGCGCTCGACCGAGAAGCAGGCAGCCAGCTGGGAAGACCTTCCAGACGATATCAAGAACACCTACGAGAAGCTCGGAATCCCCGAGGCCGAGCGTTCGCGCCTGGTTTCGGGAGTCGCCGCTCAGTACGAGTCAGAGGTGGTTTACCACCAGATTCAAGAGGAACTTGAGGCTCAGGGCGTCATATTCCTAGACACCGACACGGCACTCAAAGAGCACCCAGAACTCTTCAAGGAATACTTTGGCACCGTGATTCCGGCCGGCGACAACAAGTTCGCCTCACTCAACACGGCCGTTTGGTCGGGTGGCTCGTTCGTCTACATTCCAAAGGGCGTGCACGTCGAGATCCCGCTCCAGGCATACTTCAGAATCAACACCGAGAACATGGGTCAGTTCGAGAGAACCCTGATCATCGCCGACGAAGGCTCATACGTTCACTACATCGAAGGTTGCACCGCTCCGATCTACAACTCGGACTCGCTGCACTCGGCCGTCGTAGAAATCATCGTCAAGAAGAACGCTCGTGTTCGCTACACGACCATTCAGAACTGGTCGACCAACGTCTACAACCTCGTTACCAAGCGGGCAATCGCTCACGAGGGCGCAACCATGGAGTGGGTCGACGGAAACATCGGCTCGAAGGTGACCATGAAGTACCCGGCAATCATCCTCGCCGGTGAGCACGCTCGCGGCGAAACCCTTTCGGTTGCGTTCGCTGGCGCAGGTCAGCACCAGGACGCCGGAGCTAAGATGATTCACCTAGCCCCTTACACCTCGTCCTCGATCATCTCGAAGTCGATCGCTCGTGGCGGAGGTAGAACCTCATACCGCGGCGAAATTCGCGTGAATCCAGGTGCACACCACTCGGCAAACACCGTTCGTTGCGACGCCCTCTTGGTAGACACAATCTCGCGCTCCGACACCTACCCGGCTGTCGACGTTCGTGAAGATGACGTCTCGATGGGTCACGAGGCCACCGTTTCGCGAGTCAGCGACGAACAGCTTTTCTACCTGCAGTCGCGCGGCATGGCCGAAGACGAAGCGATGGCAATGATTGTCCGAGGCTTTATCGAGCCAATCGCTAAAGAACTACCGATGGAGTATGCACTCGAGCTGAACAAGCTCATCGAGATGCAGATGGAAGGGGCTGTCGGTTAGTGGAGCAACATAGCCACGGAGCCGGCATTCCGCTCCAGATACGCTCAGAACGCCCAAAGTCGACCAAAGTCGCCGACTTCGCGCCTATCACCATTCGGGACGAACAATGGCGTTACCTGCCGGTTGAGCGCCTCAAGGGCCTTGACGCCGATGACTTGAGTGAATACCTGGGCGACCTACAGTTTGATGGGGCAACCGCGATCACCACCGAGTGGATTGGCAGCGACCACCCACTGTTTGGCGCGGCTGGCACCCCGGAGGATCGCACCTCGGCGGCAGCCTGGGAGTCAACCGACGCAGCCTACCTGATCACTGTTCCTGCCGGCCCAGGAGAACAAGCCGTGCTCACCGTCAATTCGGACGACCTGACCCCTTCGGCACTGCACATTGTTATCGAGTCAAAGCTCCACGCCAAGGGAACCGTCGTAATCGATCACCGCGGCAACGGCATTCTTGCCGAGAACATCGAAATTCTGGTCGGTGACGAGAGCGATTTGACCGTTATCAGCATTCAGGACTGGAACGCCGGTTCGGTGCACACCTCGGCACAGTTCGCGAAGCTTGGACGCAACGCACACCTCAAGCACGTCGTTGTTTCATTCGGCGGCGACACCGTCCGAGTCACTCCATCGATTTATTTCGCCGGGCCGGGCGCCTCGGTTGACCTGTTCGGCGTCTACTTCGCCGACGCCAACCAACACCTCGAGCACCGACCCTTCGTCGACCACTCGCAGCCGAACTGCAAGTCACGAGTCACTTACAAGGGCGCACTGCAGGGCGACAAGGCACACACGGTCTGGGTTGGCGACGTCCTGATTCGCAAAGAGGCCGAAGGTACCGACACCTACGAGCTGAACCGCAACCTATTGCTAACCGACGGTGCCCGCGCCGACAGCGTGCCAAACCTCGAGATTGAAACCGGTCAGATCGAGGGTGCCGGCCACGCCAGTGCCTCAGGCCGCTTCGACGACGAGCACCTGTTCTACCTGCAGGCTCGCGGAATCAACGAACTTGAGGCACGCCGTCTCGTGGTCAAAGGCTTCCTCAACGAAATCGTGCAACAAATCGGCATCGAATCAATCGAGGATCGACTGAACAAGTCGATCGAAGACGAGCTCAAGAGGAGCGTCAAGTAATGGCTCACAAAATCTGCCCGGTCGAAGACATCAAACCAGGACGCGCCATTCGCGTGCTAATCGATGGTCACGCCATCGCGATCGCGCGCACCAAGTCTGGCGATGTCAAAGCCCTAGACGACAAGTGCTCACACGGCGAAATCTCGCTAAGCGAGGGTTTTGTTGACAACGAAACCATCGAATGCTGGGCTCACGGCGCGAAGTTCTCGCTAGAAACCGGGGCTCCGCTGTCGCTGCCCGCCTACGAACCAGTAGCCGTCTACGAGGTTTTCATTGAAGATGGCGTAATTTTTCTCGAATACGACAAGGCCTAAAGGAAG
Source organism: Actinomycetota bacterium (assembly GCA_009698805.1). Lineage (GTDB taxonomy): Bacteria > Actinomycetota > Actinomycetes > Actinomycetales > Microbacteriaceae > Rhodoluna. The sequence continues at coordinate 9,173 of WLPL01000040.1, forward strand.
AAATCATGGCAACCCTAGAAATCAAGAACCTGCACGTAACGGTTGAGACCGAGCAAGGTACGAAAGAAATCCTCAAGGGCGTAGACCTCGTCATTCGCTCGGGGGAGACCCACGCAATCATGGGGCCTAACGGCTCTGGCAAGTCAACCCTTGCCTATTCGATTGCCGGCCACCCCAAGTACACGATCACCAAGGGTGAAATTCTCCTCGACGGAGCCAACGTCCTAGAGATGAAGGTCGATGAGCGAGCACGTGCCGGAATGTTCCTGGCCATGCAATACCCGGTCGAGATCCCAGGTGTTTCTGTGAGCAACTTCTTGCGCACCGCCAAGACCGCCATCGACGGCCA
>WLPL01000041.1 GCA_009698805.1 Actinomycetota bacterium
AAGTCACCTTTTCGGCCGCGCTCGGCTGCCAAATGACCATGCCGTCGTCCTCCGGCATTCCGGCGGTTGCCTTCTTGAAGGCAAGCTGTGCCTCTGCAACGCTGTCGAAGCGAATGCTGATCTGGCTGGTTGCCACTGGTCCGTATTTCTCGACAAGTTCGTTCAATGTCTCGGCGATGTCTCGATGGCTCGCCATGGTTGCTATCGCAAGGGCCGCGCTGATGCCGTCCTTGTCTGGCAAAACGCTTGGGTCGATGCAGTAACCGAGTGCCTCCTCGAAACCGAAAACCAGCCCGGGAACCTTGCTGATCCACTTGAAGCCGGTTTGAGTTTGCGCGAAGCTCAGGCCGTGGGCTTTGGCTACCAGCGCGAGTTGATCACTTGAAACCAGCGAGCAGGCGAGTGCGCCACCTTGGGCCTTGGCCGCTGCCCATTCGCCCAGGATCAAACCAACCTCGTTGCCGGTCAACCGGCGCATCGCTCCGTCAGCGCCTCGAATCACGACGGCCAGTCGGTCGGCATCGGGGTCATTGGCGATGATCAGGTCTGCCTCGAGGCGGTCAAACTCGGCAATCGCGAGGTCCAGGGCGCCCGGTTCTTCGGGGTTCGGAAACGCGACTGTCGGAAACGCGCCGTCTGGCTCTTGCTGACTCGAAACCGAGTTGACCCCGGTGAAACCCGCACGAGCAAAGAGGTTGCTCGCATAGGCCCACCCGACACCGTGCATCGCCGTGTAGACGATCTTCGGTTGCGTAGGTCCACGGTTACCGATGATTTCGAGGACGCGCTGTGAATACGATTCGATAACCTCGTCGCCGATGATCTTGTAGGTATCGCTCCTCGGCCAGGGGCTGCTCGAGGCTGCGACCTTCAGAATCTCGGCCTGAATCTGGGTATCGGTTGGCGAGACGATCTGGCCGCCACCGTTGGCCCCGCCAAGGTAGACCTTGTAGCCGTTGTCACGCGGCGGGTTGTGGCTCGCGGTCACCATGACTCCTGCGGCTGCCTCGAGGTGCTTGACGGCGTAGGCCAGAATCGGTGTCGGAACCATTCGGTCAAACAGCAGAACCTCGAGCCCTGCGGCCGCAGCGATTTCTGCGGTGTCTCTGGCGAAGACGTCGGAGTTCACTCGACCGTCGAAACCGATTATCAGGCGACCTTTACCGCCCAAAAAGTTGCTCAAGCCCAGTGCTGCCTGCGCCACCACGACCCGGTTCATCCGGTTCGGGCCGGCCCCGAGTTCGCCGCGAAGCCCCGCGGTACCAAAATTGAGCCGCTCGCCAAAGCGTTCTTCAAGAGCCGATTCGTCACCTAGCAGAGCTTCAAGCTCGGCGCGGGTAACCGGGTCCGGGTCGATTGCCAACCAAGACTGCGCTAACTCGCGGTTTTTAGAGTTTGGCAATTATTTCTGCCAATAGTTTCGAGATGCGTCCCTCTGCCTCGCGGCCAGCCTCCAGAACCTCGGCGTGCGAAAGCGGGGACTTTTGTATTCCGGCGGCCAGGTTGGTCATTAGCGAAAGCCCGAGAACCTCGAGCTTTGATTCGCGGGCAGCGATGGTTTCGACTGCGGTAGACATACCGACCAGATCGCCACCCATCGCCTTGGCCATCATTACCTCGGCCGGGGTTTCGTAGTGCGGCCCGGTGAACTGAACATAGACGCCTTCGGTGAGGCTTGGGTCAACCGTCCTGGCGATGTCGCGAAGGCGAGGGGAGTACGCGTCGGTGAGGTCAACGAAGTTTGCGCCCTCGATCGGACTCTTGAAAATCAGTGAGATGTGGTCGCGAATCAAGACCGCTGTGCCGGGTTTGAGCTCGGGGTTTAGCCCGCCGCAACCGTTGGTCAAAATCATGATCTTTACGCCCGCGGCGGCAGCGGTTCGCACGCCGTGCACCACCGAGCGAATGCCGTGACCCTCGTACCAGTGGCTGCGCGGCAATACCAAGGCGTGACGGCCGTCTGGAAGGCGAATGGAGCGAATCGAGGACGAGTGGCCGGCGACGGCTGGCGGGTTGAAGCCAGGCACTTCGGTGGCATCGAAGGTGGCAATCGTCTCGCCGATCAAATCGGCGGCAGCGGCCCAGCCTGAGCCGAGAGTCAAAGCAATGTCGTGTTTGGCAACTCCGGTCTTTTCGGCAATCACCGCGGCTGCCTCGGCAGCTACATCGAACGGGTTCCTCGTTGAATCCTTCAGTGGGTTATTCATGTTTTCGAGTCTACTTATCCGACCGCCGCTCTCGCCCTTCGGTTACCGAGGCTGAGCGGGCACTCCATCGACCCCACGCCTAGCGTCGGCATCTTGCTCCCAGGTGGTTTCGATAACCTTGGCTGGGTCGATGAGCGGTTTTTGTTTACCGAAGTCCTTGACCACTGCCTTGATGATCTTTCGGGCCGCCTTCCGCGGAAACGGTATGGCTTCGTCCATGAAGTCTTCGATTTGCTCGCTTCGGTCTGGCAGTCCTTCTTCACGCAGCTTTTCGAACTTGGCCGCGAAGGCTTCGAAGCTTTTGAAACGAAGCGTGGTGTTGGCAATGGTTTCACCGAGCGGCGAAAATGCCCAGTGGTCTTTGTTCTCCAAAAACACCGCGGGCCGACCCGTTATCAGCGGGTACTCGCCCAAGAACGAGATGCCGTCACTCAATAGCATGTCGCTGTTCACGAACAGACCTACGTAGTCGCTCTCGATGTTGGTGCTCGTGTTTGGGAGCGCGTCCCAGGCTTTCACCCAGGTGTCAACGGCGCTCTGTGTCATAAGCTCTCGAGCCGTAAGCGTGCCGAGTAGGAACGGGTGAGGCTTGAAGACGATGTCGATTTCGGGGTGGGACTTGGCGAATTGCAACATCTCGTCGTGCATCTGCGTAAACGTGCCAAAGTTCAGCCAGAGTGGCCCGTATGAGTGGTGAGGTGCCCAGACGATTCGATAGCGACTTCGGTCGACCGTCTTTGCCTTGCGGGCGCGTTTCATGAGCGAATCGATCTTCGGCGAACCGGTGAATTTTACGTATTTGCTGCCTCGCTCGGTGAGTTTGAAGGCGCGCTTGGTGTTTGGGTCCTGGGTGAAGATCAGCGAGGCCAGTTGGTGTGAACGCTGGCGGTAGTAGTGGCCTGCGACCCCGGTGTCCCAAGGTTCGCTGACCATCGGTAGCAAGAAATAAGGAACGTAGGCGATTTTGGTGAACTTCACCAGCGATTCGGCTCGGTACTGCTCTTCGTAGTTGCGCTGCCACGGGTAGTTGATAAAGGTGTAATCCGGGGCGAAGGCCTTTAGCTCATCTACCGAACCGAGCATCGTGTTCGGCACCTTGATCGACTCGAGGTACTCGTGGGCCTCAACCTGCCCGTGAAACTCGGGGTCGCCGGTCAGCTTGCGCTTGATCGTGAAAACTCGCACCTCAAAACGCTCGTCTTTGCGCATGCGCTCAAAAACCTCGGCGAGGGAGTCCCAGGCTTCGGTGTAGAGGGGAAGAAAGGCTACGCGGATCAATCTTCGATTTCGAGCAAGACCGTGCCGGCTGGGATTGTTGAGCCAACCTCTGCGGAAATCTTGGTCACGGTGCCGGCTTTGTGAGCCTTGATAGGTTGTTCCATCTTCATGGCTTCTAGGACGATTACCAGGTCACCCTCGACGACCTTGTCGCCAACTGCGACGGCAATCTTTACGACGGTTGACTGCATCTCAGCTTTGACGGTGTTGCCCGAAGGGCCACCGGCTACGGCGTGCGCCTTGCGCTTCGGTGCTACTCCAGCGCTTGCGGCCGAACCTCCGCTGCCGATCAGGCGCTTTGGCAGCGAAACCTCGATGCGCTTGCCGCCGACCTCGACGACCACGTTGTTGCGTGCCTCGGGAGCCGCAGGCTCTTCGCCGCTGCCGCTCCAGGCTGGAATATCGTTGACCCACTCGGTCTCGATCCAGCGGGTGTAAACCCCAAACTTGCCGTCTGCGCCGATGAAGGCCGGTTCGTTGACAATCTTGCGGTGGAACGGCAGAACGGTCGGAAGACCGTTTACTTCCATTTCGGCTAGTGCGCGACGGCTGCGGGCGAGAGCTTCTTCGCGAGTGGCGCCGGTGACAATTAGCTTTGCGATCATCGAGTCAAACGAGCCTGAAATGACGTCGCCCGAGCCGACTCCGGTGTCAACGCGCACGCCGGGGCCGCTAGGTGCCTTGAAAACGTGAACTGGGCCTGGAGCCGGCATGAAGTTTTTGCCAGCGTCCTCGCCGTTGATTCGAAACTCGAATGAGTGGCCGCGAATCTCTGGGTCGGCATAGTCGAGCTTGCCGCCCTCGGCGATTCTGAACTGCTCGCGAACTAGGTCGATGCCGGTGACCTCTTCTGATACCGGGTGCTCTACCTGCAGGCGAGTGTTTACCTCGAGGAACGAGATGGTGCCGTCTTGCGCAACTAGGAACTCGCAGGTTCCGGCGCCCTGGTAGCCAACCTCTTTAAGAATCGCCTTTGATGCCTCGTAGAGGCGCTTCACTTGGTCTTCGGTTAGGAACGGGGCCGGAGCCTCTTCAACCAACTTCTGGTGGCGACGCTGCAGCGAGCAGTCGCGGGTAGAAACCACGACGACGTTGCCGTATGCGTCGGCGAGACACTGGGTCTCGACGTGGCGAGGCTTTTCGAGGAACTTTTCGACGAAGCATTCGCCTCGACCGAAGGCCGCAATTGCCTCGCGGGTGGCCGACTCAAAAAGTTCGGCGACGTCTTCCTTCTTGTAAGCAACCTTGATGCCGCGACCGCCGCCGCCGAAGGCTGCCTTGATGGCAACCGGGACGCCGTGGATAGCTACGAAGTCAAGAACTTCCTGAGGGCCGGTTACCGGGTTGATGGTGCCGGGCGCTAGCGGTGCGCCAACCTTTTCGGCAACGTGACGGGCCGAAACCTTGTCGCCGAGCTGCTCAATTGCCTCTGGGCTCGGGCCGATCCAGATCAGACCAGCCTTGATTACCGCGCGGGCGAATTCTGCGTTTTCGGCCAAAAAGCCGTAGCCGGGGTGAACCGCGTCTGCGCCTGATTGCTTTGCTACACCGAGGATCTTGTCGATGACTAGGTAGGTTTCGGCGCTCGTGGTGCCGTGCAGCGCATAGGCCTCGTCGGCTAGTTTGACGTGCATCGCGTCGCGGTCTTGGTCGGCGTAAACGGCGACCGATGTTAGCCCAGCGTCTTTGGCGGCACGTGCTATTCGCACTGCGATTTCGCCGCGGTTAGCAATCAGAACCTTAGTGATCTTGCGTGAAGTCATAATTCTTAAGCCTATGGGCTAAAGGGACCTATTTACAGGTTCCAGAGACTCGTATATTCGACCCCGAGCGATAGCACCATTTCGCGTAGAGCACCGAGCGAGAGACCGACCACGGTGTGCGAGTCACCCTCGATTGACTCGATGAATGCGCCGCCTAGCCCATCAATCGTGAAAGCTCCGGCAACCTGTAGCGGTTCACCGGTGGCAACATAGGTTTCGATCTCGGCATCGCTCAAGTCGGCGAAGTGCACCTTGGACGAGCGCACTACTCCCGTGGCCGGGGAGAGCTCGCCGGCAACGGGGACGCGATTGTCGATCAACCAGTGCCCGGTGTGCAAGGTTCCATTTTGGCCACGCATGCGCATCCAGCGATCGATAGCAACCTGAGGTTCGTGTGGCTTACCGAGTGCCTCGCCGGCAAACTCGAGGGCAGAATCGCAGCCGATAACTAGCGCGCCGGCGGCTTCCGGAAGAGCAGCAACCGCCTCGGCCTTGGCCTTGGCCAAGATGTGAACCATGTCTTCGACCGAAGAAATCAGCCCCATCTCGTTCGCCCTCTGGGCGACAGCGTCTTCGTCCACGCCCGGTGCGATGGTCAGTGGCTCGATGCCGCCCGAGCGAAGCAGGATCAGCCGGGCTGGGCTGGTTGAGGCAAGAACTAGGGTGGTCACGCTTCGAGTCTGGCACACTTGAGGAGTGACTAAAAGTGAATCCTGGCTAGGCCGCGAAATCGAAACGACCATCGAGAAGGTCGCGCACGGTGGCGTCTTCGTCGCTAGGCATGAGGGGCGAGTCCTATTCGTCTCACACGTGCTGCCAGGGGAGGTAGTCAAGGTCAAGGTCTTTGAAGACCGCGGTGGTTCGTTCGCTCGCGCCGAACCAATCGAAATCATTAAGCCTTCGCCCGATCGCGTAAGACACTTCTGGAAGTCGGCTGGCGTCGGCGGTGCCGGCGGTGCCGAATTCGGTCACATCAAACTTTCGCGACAGCGAGAACTCAAGGCCGACGTTCTTGAAGAAGCGCTAGACCGGATGGCTGGCATCAAGCTGCGCGTCGAGGTTGAGGCGGCCCCTGGCGACGAAGAGCGCAATGGACTTGGTTACCGCATGCGCGTGCAGCTGCACGTTGATGAGGCTGGTTTTGCTGGGCCTTACAAGGAGCGCAGTCACGAGGTTGTTCGAGTCAAAGACCTACCGCTCGCCTGCGAAGAGATAGTCGAGCTAAGCGTTCACACCAAGAACTGGCAGGACGTATCTAAGATCGACATCGCCGCGTCATCGAGTGGCCAGTTGCAGTGGAAGATTGATCAGAAACTCAAGGGCGACGAACGCCTAATCGAGCGCGCTGCAAATCGTACATTCAGGATTTCGGGCGGTGGTTTTTGGCAGGTGCACCGAGCCGCTCCAGAGGTGCTTACCAGCTGCGTCCTCGAGTTCATCGAGAAGGCCGGCTTCAAGAAGGAAGAAAACAACCTGGACCTTTACGGTGGTGTCGGGCTTTTTGCAAGTGCGCTCGCCGGGAAGTTCGGCAAGGACGTTCGGGTCACCACTGTGGAGGCCTTCAAACAGGCAACCGAGGACGCGAAACTAAACATCGCCGACATGCCAAAGGCGCGGGCGATTTGCACCCCGGTTGAGCGGTTCCTAAACACCGAGAAGACTGCCGACACCATCATTCTTGACCCTCCGCGCTCCGGTGCCGGAGCCAAAGTCGTCGGCCAGCTCCTCAAGCTAGAGCCACGTCACGTGGTTTATGTTGCCTGCGACCCAGTTGCCCTGGCCCGAGACCTGAAGCAATTCTTGGCAGCCGGCTACGAACTTGCCGGTATTCGCGCCTTCGACTTGTTCCCGCACACACACCACGTAGAGGCTGTGGCAAGCCTCGTCAGAAAATGACCGACCCGACGATTCGGACCACCTTCGCGCTAAGAAGGATAGATCGCCTAACCGGTCGAATCTTCTCTGCGGGCACCATCTTGACCGGCGGTGAAACGTACTGGCATGGACTTGAACAGCACCTTTCCTTGGTTCAGCCTTGGTTTTGGTTGGCGACCTCGGTTCTGGTCTTGGTTCAGCTTTTCAACTTTGTGAACTTTTGGTTTCTGAAAGCTTCTCGTTGGCCATACCTGCTTCACGGTGCGGCGTGCCTATTCGTTTTCGCGACCTGGGGCTTGCAAACGGGTCAAGTGTTTGAAGCAGGGATGACGCCGTGGTTCTGGACAGCTATCGGCCCAGCCAGTATCGCGGTCGGAATGTTTGCACCAAGGATTTGGGCAATTGCCTACATTTTGCTGGTCCCTGTGGGTTGGGCGCTTATGCGACTTTCGCCGCTGGGAGGCTCTGTTGGCTTAGACCGTGCAATCACCGATGGCGTGTATTCAACTCTGTTCCCCGCGGTTCTCGCTACCTTAGTTTGGATGCTGCGAAGGGCTGCCATTCGGGCTGACTACACGGCCGAACAGTCACTCGCCGTCCAAATTTCCGAGGTCTCTAGGGAGACTCGGATTCGTGAGCAAACCCGCCTCGACTCAATTCTCTACATAAGCATTTTTGATGCTCTGAAGTTGGCTGCGAGAGCCAAAAATTCGACCGACTATTCGCGAGCTGTGCAAGCTAGCAAAGAAAGCCTCGATCGAATCGAAGGAGCAAAGAACCCTAAACCCGAAACTGTCTCGACTATGACCCTGTTTGAAACGCTCGAACGACTTGTTGCCAGAATCGACCCCGCTTGCGTCCTCTCAATTCGTGGTTCTGGCATCACTTTCTTGCCGAGTGAAGTGGCTTCGGGTTTATCAGACGCTACCGTTCAGGCTCTCAATAACTCGCTACAGCATGCCGGCGCCAAGGCCAACCGCGCGATTCACATGAAGGCGACCAGACGCGGTGTGAAATTGGTAATCAGCGACACTGGAATCGGATTCAGGCCATCCAAGGTTCCAGCTCATTCGCTTGGGCTCAGATTTGTCATTTTTAAGCAAGTCGAAGCGGTTGGTGGCAGGGTGCACATCGACTCGCAACCGCGTCAAGGAACCAAGGTTGTCCTCGAATGGGAGGCTGAGAAATGATTCGCATCCCGCGTTGGCCAATGTCCACCACCGCCTATCTACTGGGCTTAATGCACGTTGGTTTGGCCCTGTATTGGTCTTCTACTTACCAGACGCCGTCGGTGGGAATCTTTGCCGCGAGTCTTTATTTGCTCGCCCTATCTGGCACTGTGCTGGGTTTCAAAGAGCTCAATATTCCAAGTTGGCAGGGTTTGGCAAACCTTTTAGTTGCAACCCTCTTACCAAGAATGATTGAACCTCAAGTTCCTGTCGAGAATTACGGAACCTATGCCACCTGGTACATCGGAGCCTTAGGAGTTTTGCTTGGGGCAACGGCTCTGCGTGGCCAACTGTATTTCGCTTGGGGTGGGTTCCTCATCGCGACCGCTGAAATAATGCTGTGGGAAGGCCCCAAGAATCTCATGCTAAGCGGGTGGATTGGTTTGGTCATGTTGGTCATAATCGGTCACGCCGGCAACCTTGGAATGAGGCAAGCCCAGGCTGCAATCCAAAAGTCAGCCGAAGAGGTCGCTCAGGTAACAATTACGGCAGCGCGAGCTGAAATGGTGCGCGCCACCCAGTTGAAGATGTTCAGTAGATCTGTTTCAACCGTCCAGACAATGCTTCGCAAGGTAATCGCGCAGAAGGGCAAATTATCTGAAGAAGATCGCCGACAAGCTTTGCTGCTGGAGTCCGAATTGAGCGACGATGTGATGGGCGGAGACCTGCTTACCAAATCCATCAGTCAGGCCGCACGCCTGGCAAGGCTTCGTGGCGTGGAGGTTTATCTGATCGATGAAGGCGGACTCGCCGGTCTAGAAAAGGCCGACCTAGACGAAATTCACCACAAAATCGAGGACGTCATCAACCACCAAATGACGGGCAAGATCGCTGTTCGAGCCACCACCACAAACCGCTGGAAAGCGAGCATAACCGCCTACGAGCGCGGTTCAAAGGTTCCGAACGTGGATTGGAAGTTCTAGCCCAGGATTGCGCGGCGAAGGGTGTCGAGACCTAGCGCACCGAGGTTCAGGGCGTCGCGGTGGAACTTCTTGATGTCCCAACCATCACCAGCCTTGGCCTTGGCTTCGTCGCGAATCTGCTCCCAGATGCGCTGACCGATCTTGTAGCTAGGTGCCTGACCTGGCCAGCCGAAGTAACGGTGCACTTCGAAGTTGATGAACT
>WLPL01000042.1 GCA_009698805.1 Actinomycetota bacterium
ATTTCGCTCGAACCTGGGCGCTCTCGAAGCAGGCCGTTGGCCGCCTCGATGCGCCTAGAAGACTTGGCGATGCTCGGGTAGCCGAGAGGGCCGAGGTCGTGCTCGCCGACGACCTCGCGGTCTTCACAAAGGATTCGACCGACTCCGGCGGCGGCCAAACCTAGGGCAATTAATAGCCCGCCTGACCCGAGCGAATCGATGAGTATCGAAACCTTGGCTCGTTCCTCCAAGACCGCAATGCCGTTTCGGTTGGTGGCGTAACTGGCACGGATTATTTCGGCAAACGCCCCGCGAATGAAGTCTCCGCTGAGTCGCGGCTTGATTATTTCACTGGTTCTCAGAAGCAGGGCCGGGTTAATTCGCTCAATCAACTCGAGGTCTTCCGGTTTGGTTGCTTCCGAAGCGATTCCTCGCTCCAGCAAGGCCAACAGCCTCTCTTGCTCGGGTGTCACCCCCTCCAAAACCACAGCTGCGTCCACCCCGATTTGCAGGTCGGTCGGGTTGCGCCAAAGCACAGGTTTTGCGGGGTTTATTCGAACTGCCATCGCAGTAGTGTGCCAATTATTTCGAGCTCGTGAAGCGGCTTTCCACAGGCTAGTCGAGGAGCTTACGCAACTCGGCGTCCATCGCGTCGTCGTTGGTGTCGCGAAGTTTCGCGATCAATGCGCTCGGGTTGTCGACGTCTTCGCTGCTTGGCAAAAGGTCTGGGTGATCCCAGATCGCATCTCGCTTTTCGGCACCAACCGCAGCTGTCACGGCCACCCACATGGCAGCCGCTTCGCGAATCCGCTTTGGTCGAAGTTCGAGGCCGAGCAGGGTCGAAAATGTTGCTTGAGCTGGGCTCGCGCTGGCTCGTCGCCGGCGTTGAATCTCGCCGAGGGCCCCGGCTTGAGGCAACCTTCGAGCCGCGCCGTCGGTCACGGCCTCGACCCAACCCTCGATTAGAGCGAGCGTGGTTTCGATGTTGGCCAGGGCGCGCTCCTGTTCTGGCGTGCGCTCCGAAAGCAGTTCGCCGTTACCGAGAGCCTCGCGAAGCTTCTCTTGATCGTTGAAGTCAAAACCTTCGGCCAGGTCACTCATACGGTCGCTGTCGATGCTGATGCCGGCTGCGTAGTTCGTGATTTGGCCGACCACGCTGTCGCGGAGCCACTTGCTCTGCTTGAAGAGGCGTGCATGCGCAAGTTCGCGAAGCGCTAGAAAGATCAGAAGTTGGTCTTTAGGAACCTCAAGTCCCTTGGCAAATTCAGAAATATTTTGCGGGACGAATACCGCTCGCTGTTCGGTGAAAAATGGCAGACCCAGATCGCCACCGGTGAGCACTTCGCGCGCCAGTTTGCCAAGGGTTTGACCGAGTTGCATTGCGAAGATCGTTCCGCCTGCCGATCGGAGCATGCCACCGGCTCCCGCGAGCATTCCAGAAAGCTCCTCTGGCATGTTCTGCTCCAGGTTTTCGGTTAGCGCGTCGGCCATCCTTGAGGCAACCGGCTGGCTAAGTTCTTGAAACAGCGGCAGGGCGTCGGCCACCCAGAGTTCGCGGGTGATGAGTTTCGGGGTGGAGGTCAGCTGGGGGAGCGTGGTCTCTTCGTCGAGCCAAAGCTCGGCAATCGAGGCGGCATTGGCCAACTCCGCGCGCTCGGCATCGCTAACCGCAAAGGCTCCTTCGGCAGCGAACTTTCGTGACTGCTCTGTGGCTAGCTTCCAATTCACTCCGCCGGTGACGTCCTCGGAGGATTGCGAGAGTGACTGCTGCAGTTGACTCATCAAGTCGGCTAGGGCCTTCGGGTCGTTTGCTAGCCCGGCGATGCCTGCCAACTGCTCTGGGTCTAGGCCGTTTTGCTGCGAAAGCAGTTCGCGCAGGAACGCCGCCAAGGCTTCTGGATCAAAGTTTTCTTCGCTCACCTGTTCAGGTTAACCCCATCCTCCGACTACCGAAGCGTTGTTCGCCGATAGCGTGGCATAGGCTTTGACTACGAAAAGGTTAGGGTGATTTTTTGCGTCGAATCATAGGCTTTGCCAGCCTGTCACTGCTCGTTCTGGCCGCTGTCTTGGCTTTCACAATCAGGGCGCCTTTCGTCATTGATCAACCCGGACCGGTCTTCAACGTCCTAGATAAAACCGCCGGACAACAGATCATCAAGATTCAAGGACACGAAACCTACCCGGTCACCGGTGAACTCGATGCCCTAACCGTAGAGCAGGTGGGGGATCCGAGCGATGAGCCAAGTTGGGCGCAGGTTTTGCTGGCCTATCTGGACCCCTCGAAAGACGTGATCCCGATAGACATCGCTTACCCACCAGGTGTTCCGACGAAGCAGGTCTACGCCGAAGATGCTGCGAGTATGCGGGCTTCCCAGCAGGACGCCCAGGCGGCGGCTCTCAAGTATTTGGGTATCGATTACCAGTCTCGCGTCTATGTTGACTCGATGATGACCGACAGTGCCGCCACTGGTCTAATTGCCCCGGGGGACTTCATCAATTCGCTTGACGGCGTGCCGATGGATAACACCGACACTCTTCGAGCTCAAATTCAAACCTGGGATGGAGTGACGCCCTTCAAGATTGGGATCGAGCACAAGGGCGTCTCAAAGGTTGTTGAGGTTTCGCCGAAGAAACTCGAGGGCAGGTTTTATGTCGGTGTCTACGTTGGCTACAAATACGTGTTCCCGTTCAAAATTGACGTGAGCCTGGGCGACGTGGGTGGCCCGAGCGCCGGCACAATGTTCGCTCTCGGAATCATCGACAAGTTGACCCCCGGTGCGCTTCTCGCCAAAAATCACGTCGCCGGCACCGGAACCATCGACCCGAGCGGTGCCGTTGGCCCGATTGGTGGCATTGTGCAAAAAATGTACGCGGCTAAGGCCGCGGGAGCCACGGTCTTTTTGGCGCCGAGCGACAACTGTTCCGAAACCGTGGGGAAGGTTCCAAGCGGCTTAAAGGTTTTCAAAGTCAAGCAACTCAAACAGGCTGTCGATATCCTGACAGCCATGCAATCCGGTTCAAGTCTCAGTGGCTTTGCCACCTGTTCAAAGTAGAGGAACAAAATGCCTAACGAAAAATCAAAGAAGAGAATCCGCCCGGCTAGAACCGCGGTCCTGATTCTGCTCGCCATCGGAGTCCTGTTTGTCTCATCGACTGGTTTCTACACCGACACTCTTTGGTACAAGCAGCTCGGTTTCTCGCAGGTGTTTTTCACCGAGATAGGAACCCAGGCAGCGCTCTTCGGAATCGGTTTCGCCGTGATGGCGCTGGTGATCGGAACCAACCTTTACATCACCAATCGCCTCAGACCAATTTATTCGCGCGCGCCTGGCCGTGACCCATTCGCGGCCTACCGACCGGTCTTCGAAAAGGGTCGCAAAGCATTCCTGATCCTGATTCCGGTCGTGGTTGGCCTCTTTGCCGGCGTCGCCTCGAGCCCGAATTGGCAGGACGCCCTGCTATTCCTGAACGCAACACCAACCGGTCAACTAGACCCCCAGTTTCAGCTAGACGCGGGTTTTTATCTGTTCACACTGCCGTTCCTTACGGCTTCACTCGGTTACACCACCGCGATGTTCGGCATCAGCAGCTTCCTGGTTTTGGTAATCCACTTATACAACGGTGCAATCTCGTTCAACGGTCGCAAGGCGACCATCGCCAAGGGCGCTCAAATCCAGATTGGCGTCAACATTGCGCTGTTCTTTGCGGCACTGGGCGGCGATCTTTGGCTCGACCAGTACCACAGCATGACCAGCCCCTCCGGGCTCTACACCGGAGCCACCTACAGCGACGTGAACGCCGCAATCCCAGGTTTGCAGATCATGGCCATGATCGCTGGTGTCGTGGCTCTGCTCTTCGTCCTCACCGCGTTTATGGGTCTTTGGCGCCTGCCAATCATCGGCACCTCGCTGATGATCGTTTCTGGCTTGCTGCTCCAGGGCGTCTACCCGTGGATCGTCCAGAGCTTCCAGGTGGTGCCTAACGAGCGAACTCTCGAAGCACAGTTCATCAAGCGCAACATCGAAGCCACCCGACTTGCCTACGGCATCGAAGACGTGGACACGATTGCTTATAACGCCAAGACCAAGGCCACCGCTGCCGACCTTCGCAAGGACGCCGACACCACGGCTAACATTCGAATCCTTGACCCATCGTTGGTCAGCGAGTCGTTCAGGCAACTGGAGCAGTACCGCCAGTACTACGGCTTCGGAAACCTGTTGGACGTCGACCGCTACCAAATCGACGGAAAAACCCAAGACACCGTCGTCGCAGTTCGTGAACTCAACCAGAGCGGACTCGGTTCTTCGCAGTCCTGGTTCAACAACACCTTGGTTTACACCCACGGCTACGGTATGGTTGCCGCTTTCGGCAATCAGCGCACGGCCGACGGCCAGCCAAAGTTCCTGCAATCGGGCATTCCCTCAATAGGTCTTCTGGGTAAATACGAACCACGAGTGTATTTCGGCGAAAAGTCCCCGGAGTATTCGATCGTCGGGTCTCCGGCGGGTTCCAGCCCGAAGGAGCTCGACTACCCTGGCGGCAAGAACGGCGCGGAGCAGACCTACACCACGTTCGACGGCAATGGTGGTCCGAAGCTGGACAACCTCTACACCCGACTTGCCTACGCGATCAAGTTTGGTAGCGAGCAGCTGTTGCTCAGCGACTCGATCAACAATTCTTCGCAGATTCTCTACAACCGTGACCCAGCCGCGCGCGTGGCTGCGGTCGCTCCTTACCTGACTCTCGACTCTGACCCTTACCCAGCTGTAGTCGATGGCCGGATCCAGTGGATCATCGATGGTTACACCACCTCGAGCCGTTACCCCTACTCTCGAGCCGAAAACTTCGGCGGCGCGATCACGGATTCTCAGGGTGCGTTTGATGGCGAAAACATCAACTACATTCGCAATTCGGTTAAGGCCACGGTCGATGCCTACGACGGCAGCGTGAAGCTGTACGCGTGGGACACCACCGACCCGATTTTGAAAACCTGGCAAAAGGTGTTCCCAAACACGATCTTGCCGGTCAGCAAGATGTCAGCTCAGCTGATCAGCCACGTTCGATACCCCGCCGACCTGTTCAAGGTCCAGCGTGCGATTTTGGGGCAGTACCACGTGACCGATCCCGGGTCCTTCTACTCTCAACAGGACGCATGGATGACCCCCGGTGACCCGACCAACGCTGCCGGCGCCACCCAACCGCCTTATTACATGACCATGCAGGCGCCGAATCAGACGAAACCCAGCTTCTCGCTGTATTCAACCTTTATCCCAAGGTCGACGGGTGAGTCTTCGCGAAACGTCTTGACCGGTTATCTGATGGTCGACTCGGATGCCGGTAGTAAGCCGGGTGTGGTTTCGCCAAACTACGGCAAATTACGTCTGCTTCAGCTGCCGAGCGACACCATTGTTCCCGGCCCTGGTCAGGTGCAGAACTCGTTCAGCGTGGACCCCGATGTTTCGCGGCTCTTGAACTTGTTGAGCCAGGGTTCGACAAAGGTGCTTAACGGCAACCTGCTTACCCTGCCGGTCGGCGGCGGCTTGCTCTACGTGCAACCGGTCTACATCCAGTCGACGGGTGCGACTTCGTTCCCACTCTTGAAGAAGGTTTTGGTTGCCTTCGGCGACAAGATCGCCTTCGAGGACACCCTTGACGGCGCTCTGACCTCGCTCTTCGGTGGTTCAAGTACCGGCGGTGGCACAACGACTCCGGTCACTCCGGGCAAGACAAACGCGGCACTGACCTCGGCTCTAAACGCCGCAAAGTCGGCCATGGCCGAAAAGGCGGCAGCGCTGGCAGCGGGCGATTGGGCGGCTTATGGCAAGGCCGAGGCTAAGTTGAAGGCGGCTATCGATGCGGCCTTGGCGGCGTCTGGTAACTAGTTCGGTTTCGTGCTAAACTGTCTCTACCGACGCGGGGTGGAGCAGTTCGGTAGCTCGCCGGGCTCATAACCCGGAGGTCGTAGGTTCAAATCCTGCCTCCGCAACCAATTGAAAAACCGGTCTCTAACGAGACCGGTTTTTCGCTTTAAGTGGAGAACTTTTTCACAGTCCTGGATTTGGTTTAGGTTGCTCCGATGAACCGTTTCGCAGGGGCCATCTGCCTAGCCCTACTATTCGCCTTGAACTACGGGCACCCCGCGCACGCCATGGGTTGCGATAATCGCGGCGCCTCCGATCGGTTGCACTACGGATCGAGTGTTTCCGGAGACCAGGTCAGGATTTGCGCCGAATACTGGTGGCCGAAGGTTCTCGGCCCAGTCAAAAAGTCGACCCAGCCGGTCAAGTATGTCAAACCGAAGATTGATCCAAACTCTTTCGTGGTGACACCTTCAAAGCCGAAGGCCTTCAGCTATAGCACATCTATTTTGAAGGTCGGCGAGGTGTTTTCGGTTGGCACCACGGCAGCCACGCACCAGCGCAAGAAGTTGTTGCTCGGCCGGTTAGCGGTAGTTCGATTCACTCCGCAAAAAACTCTCTGGGACTTCGGTGACGGCCAGAAGCTAATTGCCTCTGGAGCCGTCCACGCATTTCAACGCCCTGGGCGTTATAGCGTTCGCGCTCGAGTCACCTACGGGGTGAAGTTTCGCTTTGTCGGCACCACAAAGTGGATCAATGACCCGCGCGGAATCGTGCTGCAGACCAACTCGCTGGGCTTTCGGGTGCCAATTTCGCCACCC
The DNA here is from genome assembly GCA_009698805.1 of Actinomycetota bacterium. Taxonomy (GTDB): domain Bacteria; phylum Actinomycetota; class Actinomycetes; order Actinomycetales; family Microbacteriaceae; genus Rhodoluna. The sequence continues at coordinate 6,659 of WLPL01000042.1, forward strand.
TTCCAAGTCGCAAAGACCCCCAGGTTGGTATTTTTCGATTGTCAGCTCATACAGCGAATAGGTTGCTGACTCTCAGCGAGCTTTCAGAAAAGGACTTTAAACTAATCGAGTTCCCTCGAACGAGAATCGAAAGGTTTCAAGTGTCAATCGATAACGAAAATCGCCAGTTCACCTTTGCCTACCAAGCCCCGGCTGCCCCTGCAGCACCAGCCAAATCGCGCAGGCGTTTCGTCATGCCGGTCGTCGCGGCGATTATCGCCGGCGCTGTTGCCGGCGGAGTATCTTCGGTTGCTGTGTCAAGGCTCGGCCAAACTTCGACCGTTGTGATCAACAACGCTCAATCGGTCAACTGGGTTACCGGCGTCGCGGCGAAGGCCATGCCTTCGGTAGTCACGATTTCGGTCGGCGCCAGCACCTCAGGCGGTAGCGGTAGCGGAGTGGTTTTGACCAAGGACGGCCTGATCTTGACCAACGCGCACGTTGTCACCCTGGACGGTGCCACCAACAAGGTTTCGATCGAAGTAAAGACCAGTACCGGCATCGTCACAACTGCGACCGTGGTTGGCATCGACCCAACCAACGACCTCGCCGTGATCAAAGCCTCGGGCACATTCGTCCCAATCGAATTTGGTGACTCTTCTAAGGTCAACGTCGGAGACAACGTTGTCGCCATTGGCGCCCCGCTCGGCCTAGAGGAGAGCGTGACCACCGGTATTCTTTCGTCACTAAACCGAACCATTCAGGTGGCCTCATCGGCAGTGAACGACGGCACGCTTCAGCTCTGGAGCGGCTCAGGCGCGGCCCCGGTTAGCCTCCGCGTGCTGCAGACCGATGCCGCCATCAACCCCGGAAACTCGGGTGGAGCGCTTTTGAACTCTAAGGGGCAGTTAATCGGCATCAACGTTGCGATTGCGAGCGCTGGCTCTAGCACCAGCGGTTCTCAGAGCGGCAGCATCGGCGTTGGCTTCTCGATTCCTTCCAACATCGCCAAACGAATCTCAGACCAGCTGATCAAGGGCGGCAAGGCGAGCCACGCCCTGCTCGGAGCGTTGGTAACCGACGCCACTTCGAGTGACTCAGTCGCGGCATTTAGCAACGGTGCAAAAATTGTCAAGCTGACCCCCGGCGGAGCCGCAGAGCTAGGCGGGCTAAAGGTTGACGACGTGGTCGTGAAGTTCAACGGCCAAGTGGTTTCATCTGCGTCCGAGTTGACTGCAGAGGTGCGACTCGAGGCGGCAAACTCCAAGGCGACCATCGTTGTGGTGCGCGGAGGACAACAGGTGACCGTAACGGTAACCCTCGGAGACGCAGCGAACGCAAAGTAGTCAGAACTCTGGCAGACTAGGCATATGTCAACGTCGCCATCGGTCCAGTATTCAATCACCATGCGCCTCGAGGCGCCAGCTAAGCCAACTACCGTTAGCGAGCTGACCAGCGCAATCGAGGCCTCTGGTGGCATAGTCACCGCTCTCGATGTAAACCACTCCGATTCAGACCGCGTGCGCGTCGACGTAACCTGCGCAACCAGAAACTCTGACCACGCAGAAGAAATCGTCGAGCGACTAAAGGTGATCGAAGGCGTTGTGATCGGCAAGGTTTCCGACCGGACCTTCCTAGCCCACCTCGGCGGAAAACTCACCATCGAGTCAAAGCTTCCGATTCGAAACCGCGACGACCTCTCGCTTATTTACACTCCTGGCGTTGCCCGCATCTGTGAGGCGATTGTCAAAGACCCTAGCGATGCGCGCCGCCTGACCATCAAGCGCAACACCATCGCCGTGATCACCGACGGCTCGGCGGTTCTGGGGCTTGGCAACATTGGTCCACTCGCCGCTTTGCCGGTGATGGAGGGCAAAGCAGCCCTGTTCAAGCGATTCGCCGACATCGACGCGTTCCCGATTTGCCTCGACACCCAAGACCCCGACGAGATAGTTAGAACTGTCAAGGCCATCGCGCCAGTTTTTGCCGGCATCAACCTCGAAGACATTTCGGCTCCTCGCTGTTTCGAAATCGAGGCGCGCCTGCGTGAAGAACTCGACATCCCTGTCTTCCACGATGACCAGCACGGCACCGCAATCGTCGTCGTCGCAGCCCTGCGCAACGCTCTAAAGGTGGTCGGCAAAGATATCGGCGAGGTAAAACTCGTCATGTCTGGCGCTGGAGCCGCTGGCACCGCGGTGCTGAAACTTCTCTTTGCCGCCGGCGTCAAGCACGCCACCATCGCCGACCAAAAGGGTGTTGTGGTTGCCGGTCGCCCGGACATCCAACCCGGAAGCACGCTCGAGTGGGTTTCGGAGCACACCAATGCCGAGAAGTTCTCCGGCACCCTGAAGCAAGCCATCGTCGATGCCGACGTCTTTATTGGCGTTTCGGCGGCAAACCTGCTTGACGAACACGACATCGCCAAAATGGCTCCGGGCGCAATCGTTTTTGCGCTTGCCAACCCGAACCCTGAGATCGAGCCGAGTCTGGCCGCCAAGCATGCCGCGGTTGTCGCCACCGGTAGAAGCGATTTTCCGAACCAAATCAACAACGTCCTAGCCTTCCCCGGATTCTTCAGGGGTCTTCTCGACGCCGGCTCGAATGCAATCACCGAGGAGATGTTGCTCGCGGCGGCCACCGCGCTCGCCTCCTGCGTGGAGCCTAGTGAATTGAACGCCAGCTACATCGTGCCGAGCGTGTTTCACCCAGACGTAACCGCGCGCGTTGCGGAGGCTGTTCGTAAGGCTGCCAAGTGAGTGAACAGACTGGGAGTCTTCTCGAAGAAGTCGTAGTCGAATCGGTAGA
>WLPL01000043.1 GCA_009698805.1 Actinomycetota bacterium
AGCGAGCTCGTGCAGGATCGTGACGACACGACGCTCCTTGAGGGCCTCGGCAACGGCTCCGCGGAAGACGTATGTTTCGGTGAAGGTGACCGCTCCGGCGTTTTCCATGGCACCCGCATTGAAGTCGGGCACGTAGAGCTGGTCGTACTTGGCGAACGGGTAAGGGTAGTTGAAGGTCTTCTCGAAAAACACGAAACCCTCGCGGGTCTTGTCGAACATGTAGTCGGCTTCGAGGTACTGCTCGAGCGAGGCGCGGCAGTAGACACCCAGCGGAATCTCACGGCCGTCCGAGCTGGTCAGCGAGCTGTGGCGTGAGACGTAAGGACCTGCAACCAATGCGGTGATGTAAGACGAAATTCGCGGGGTTGGCTCGAAGTTCCAAACGGCAGTGGTGTCATCGATCTCGGTGGGTTCAGGAGTCGGCTGATTCGAGACGACCTTCCAGTGCTTTGGAGCGGTGACGTTGAAGGTGAAGCGAGCCTTGAGGTCTGGCTGCTCGAAGACAGCGAACATGCGGCGGCTGTCTGGAACCTCGAACTGTGTGTATAGGTAAACCTCGTTGTCGACCGGGTCGACGAAACGGTGCAGGCCCTCGCCGGTGTTCATGTAGAAGGCGTCTGCCTCCACATAAAGTTCGTTGTGCTCCTTCAGGTTTGGCAGCTTGATTCGCAAGCCATCGCTGTGCGTGGCCGGGTCGAGTGCTTCACCGTTCAGAGTGATGGCGTAAATCTTCGCGGTAATCGCGTCGATGAAGGTCTCGGTGCCGGGCTTGGAGCAGTTGAAAACAACTCTGGTGTTCGAAGCGAAAGTGCTTTCGGTCGAGGTCAGGTCGAGAGTTACCTCGTAAGACTCGACGCTCAGAACCTCGGCGCGTTCGGCAGCTTCGATTCGGGTTAGGTTTTCGCCTGGCATGGGACTCCTGTGTCTCGGGTTATCGCTTGTGAGCAATCTTCAACTAGCCTAATAGCCAAGACCTGCAGCAGTTGAAGGAGCAGTAATGCGCTTGCGTCAAAGTCCGATGATCGAGGCCTCGGCCCTCATGGGCATCACCTTAATTCTGTTCCTACTGGGACTGTGCTTCGTCTACGGAGATCTGACTCAGATGCTCTCAAGCGGCCCGATTCTCGCGGCTCTGCTGTTGTTTCCGTCTTATGTGCTCTGGCTGATTTTTGGCCGAGTCACGCGCGACGCCAAGGTTTCGACGCGATTTCTCGCCTCTATCGGCGTGACCCTAGCCATCGCAGCATTTGGCGCCTTGCTCATGCAGCCACCGACCGATGTCGCCAATGCCCAGCAGGCGGTTTGGATCATCACGCAGATCGTCGTCGACTTTGCTTTGTCTGGCGTGATTGCCAGCGCAATCACCTTTGGAGTCCTAATGCGAGAGAGCAAGAAGCCAGACGCTAGCCTGATCACCAAACCGCTGACGCCAACCCAGAGAAAGAAGGGCAAGTAGCCATGAGAATTCACATCGCCACCGACCACGCCGGACTTGACCTCAGCCACTTCTTGATCGAAGAACTCACCAACGATGGTCATGAGGTTTTCGATCACGGCCCAACTTCTTATGACCCGCTCGATGACTACCCGTCGTTTTGCATCAACGCAGCCCTAGCCGTTATTCGTGATCGGCAGGCAGGTGTAGCGGCTCTCGGCATAGTCCTCGGTGGTTCGGGCAATGGTGAGCAGATCGCCGCGAACAAGGTCGAGGGAATCCGTGCGGCTTTGGCCTGGAACCTCGAAACTGCGAAGCTTGCCCGCCAGCACAACGATGCAAACGTGGTTGCCGTGGGTGCTCGCCAACACAGCGAGCCAGAGGTTCTAGAGCTGATTCGGGCCTTTATTGCCGAGCCGTTTAGCGAGGACGAACGCCACGAGCGGCGAATAGCCAAGATCTCCAGCTACGAACAGACCGGCGACATTCTCTAAATGCCCGAAGGGCACACGGTCCACCGAATCGCGAACGAGTTCAACGAACTCTTCGGCGGCAAGGTTTTGCGAGTCGATTCACCTCAGGGTCGGTTCTCCGACTCGCGTCTGGTTGACGGACAACGCCTGCTCCGGGCGTCCGCGGTTGGCAAACAGATGTTTTTGCACTTTGGCGACGACCTGATCCTGAGAATTCACCTCGGCATCTACGGCAAATGGCAGTTTCACAAGGGTTCACCGCCTGAAGTGATTGGACAGGTACGGGCGAGATTCACGGTGCCAGCGGTTACCGCGGAGCTTCGCGGCCCAACGGTTTGCGAGCTGATCGACTCCGACGCTCTGGCAACGGTGTACCAGCGACTAGGTCCGGACCCGCTGAATCCCGACGAACAAGGTCTCGAATACACAAGATTTGCCTCTAGGGTGCGCAAATCGGCGACGTCGATTGGTTTGCTTTTGATGAACCAAGCGGTGATTAGCGGCATCGGGAACGTTTATCGCGCCGAAATCCTGTTTCGAGCCCGAATCAACCCGCACACCCCAGGCAAACAGCTCAAACCTAGGCAGATCAAGGAAATCTGGGACGACGCGGTGGAGCTGCTTCGAATCGGCGTCATTCACGGTGTGATGATCACTCGAGACGAATTTTTGGACGAGGATCCTGGCAAATCGGAGCGAAATTTTGTCTATAAACGCGAGGGCCAGGTGTGTCGCAACTGCAAGAAAAAGATCATTTTGGAGGTCGCCGCGGGTCGAAAACTCTACTGGTGCCCGGGTTGTCAGAGGTAATTGGAGCGGATGACGGGAATCGAACCCGCACCATCAGTTTGGAAGACTGAGGCTCTACCATTGAGCTACATCCGCGTTTGGTAACTGAACCATTCTATGGGTTAGACTAACCGAGGTTGTTTTCCTTGAGAGATTTTCTTGAGGATTTCACCGGGGTGTAGCGTAGTGGCTAGCGCGCCTGCTTTGGGAGCAGGATATCGCAGGTTCGAGTCCTGTCACCCCGACCATTTTTGCTACATATCTGCCACTCACCCAACTGGAGAATCCACGTGAAGACCACTGTCGAGCGCATTAAGCCAACCCGCGTCAAACTGACCATCGAAGCGAACGAAGCGGACTTCAAGCCTTCGCTTGACCACGCCTACGAGCACATCGCCGAAGACGTATCGATCCCAGGTTTCCGCAAGGGCAAGGTTCCACCTGCAATCCTCGACAAGCGCGTAGGGCGCGGTGCGATTCTCGCGCACGCCATCAACGACGGCCTGGACAGCCTCTACCGCGCGGCAATCGAGTCAGAAAAGCTTCGCCCAATCGGTCAGCCTCAGGCAGACGTAAAGTCGGCTCCAGACGAGCAGACTTTCAAAGGCAACCTGGTTGTCGAGATCGAGGTTGAGGTTCGCCCCGAGCTCAAGCTTCCGGCTTACCGCGGCCTCAAGGTCAAGGTTGACGAAATCAAGGTTTCGGCCGAAGAAGTTGAGAAAGAAGTCGACGCACTTCGCTCGCGCTTCGGAACTCTGAAGTCGGCCGAACGCGCCGCCAAGAAGGGTGACTTCACCTCGATTGACCTAACCGCTGAGATCGATGGCAAGGTCATCGACTCCGCTACTAACATTTCTTACGAAATCGGCTCCGGCAACCTGCTAGACGGTATCGACGAGGCTCTTGACACCCTGACCGCGGGGGAGTCGACCACATTCGTTTCGAAACTTGTCGGTGGCGACCTTGCCGGCCAGGACGCTCAGATCTCGGTGACCCTGAACTCGGTCAAGGATCGCGAACTTCCGAAGCTGGACGACGAGTTCGCCAAGCTTTACAGCGAATTCGACACCGTCAAGGAGCTAAAGGCCGGTCTAGAGCAGCAGATTGCTCGCTCGAAGAGCTACGGTCAGGGCATTCAGGCTCGCGACAAGCTCACCGACATCCTTCTCGACCTGATCGATGTCCCAGTCAGTGACGAAGTAATCGAAGCAGATGTCACAAACCACCTCGAAGGTGAGGGTCGTCTCGAAGACAAAGACCACCGCGCCGAGGTTTTGGAGCAGTCGACTCGCTCGTTCAAGATTCAGATGTTGCTCGATGCAATCGCCGAGGCCGAAGAAGTCAAGGTTTCCGAGGAAGAACTGATTCAGGCCCTTTCGGCTGCGGCTCAGGGCTACGGAATGGACCTCAACGAGTTCATCAAGGTGATCGACCAGAACGGTCAGATTCCGATGTTCGTCACCGACGCAGCTCGTCGCAAAGCGCTTTCCATCGTTCTCGAGCACGCCGATGTCACCGACGTCAAGGGCAAGAAGGTCGACCTCGCCGAGTTCCTAAAGGCAGACGCCGATGTCGAAGACCACAGCGGTCACGACCACGACTAAATAGCTTTCGAGTTCGGCCCGAGCCATCGCGGTTCGGGCCTTACTTTTTTGATGCGCTTGAGGCGAACACGGGCGTGTCATGTCGCACCCCTCGGTTAGGTTTATTGAGCAAGTTATAAGGAGTTTGTATGTCTGAACAAGTTAGCGACCGCAGCGGTATCTTCGAGCGTTTGCTGAAAGATCGCATCATCTGGCTGGGCGACGAAGTCCGCGATGACAACGCGAACGAGATTTGCGCCAAGATGCTGCTTCTTGCCGCTGAGGACGCCTCGAAAGACATCTTCCTTTACATCAACTCACCGGGTGGTTCGATCACTGCGGGTATGGCAATCTACGACACCATGCAGTACGTACCGAACGACATCGTCACCGTTGGCGTTGGCATGTGCGCGTCGATGGGTCAGTTCCTGCTTTCTTCGGGCACAAAGGGCAAGCGCTACGCAACCCCGAACACCCGCGTGCTTCTGCACCAGCCTTCCGGCGGGTTCGGTGGCACCGCCTCCGACATTCAGACCCAGGCCGAGCTGATTCTCTCGATGAAGCAGCAGCTTGCCGGCATTACAGCTGAGCAGACGGGCAAGACAGCCGACGAAATCATGGCTGCCGGCGACCGCGACCGCTGGTTCACCGCCCAAGAGGCACTCGAATTTGGCTTCATCGATCACATTCAGAAGCACGCCGCCAGAGCTACCGGAGTAGGAAGCAACTAATCATGAACAATCCTCAAGGTCGCTACATTTTGCCAAGTTTCACCGAGCGCACCAGCGCCGGTTACCAGACCCATGACCCCTACACCAAGCTGTTTGAAGACCGCATCGTGTTCTTAGGCGCCCAGATCGACGACGTCTCGGCTGACGACGTAATGGCCCAGCTTTTGGTTCTCGAATCTCAAGACCCAGACCGCGACATCACGATGTACATCAACTCACCCGGTGGCTCGTTCACCGCGATGACCGCAATCTACGACACCATGCAGTACATCCGCCCCCAGATTCAAACCGTTTGCCTAGGCCAGGCAGCCTCGGCCGCAGCGGTTCTGCTTGCCGGTGGCACCAAGGGCAAGCGCCTAGCCTTGCCAAACGCCCGAGTGCTAATTCACCAGCCAGCTAGTGGCGGCGACCGCGGCCAGGCCTCAGACATCGAGATCCAGGCTCGCGAGATCATGCGCATGCGCGAATGGCTCGAAGAGGCCCTCTCGAAGCACTCGAACCGCTCGGTGGAAGAAATCAAGAAGGACATCGACCGCGACAAGATTCTCACCTCGGAGGAGGCCCTCGAGTATGGGCTAATCGACCAGGTGCTAACCTCACGCAAAAACGCCTAACCAACGCCTAGGCTGTACTCGTGAGCAAGCTCAGTGAGTCAGGCGAGATCCTGAAATGTTCCTTCTGTTCTAAAAGTCAGAAGCAGGTACGCAAGCTAATTGCGGGGCCTGGCGTTTTCATTTGCGACGAGTGCATTGAGCTTTGCAATGAAATCATCGACGAAGAGCTCGGACAGGGTATCCACGAGGTCCTCGAAGACATCGACTTGCCAAAACCCAAAGAAATTTTTGCGTTCCTTGAAGAGTACGTAATCGGTCAAACACAAGCCAAACGGGCCCTTTCGGTAGCCGTTTACAACCACTACAAGCGTCTGCGCTCCCGCGGAACCCTAACCACCGCAGGCAAAGAGCACGACGCAATCGAAATCGCGAAGTCCAACATTCTTATGATTGGCCCGACTGGCTGTGGCAAGACCTACCTAGCGCAAACGCTAGCCAAGCGTCTAAACGTTCCATTTGCCGTTGCCGACGCCACGGCCCTAACCGAGGCCGGTTATGTTGGCGAAGACGTCGAAAACATTCTTCTCAAGTTGCTGCAGGCCGCCGACGGCGACGTCAAGCGAGCCGAGACAGGGATCATCTACATCGATGAGATCGACAAGATTTCTCGCAAGGCCGAAAACCCTTCGATCACCAGAGATGTCTCGGGTGAGGGCGTTCAACAGGCACTTTTGAAGATTCTCGAGGGAACCGTGGCATCCGTGCCACCTCAGGGCGGCCGCAAGCACCCTCAGCAGGAATTCATTCAGATCGACACCACCAACGTGCTCTTCATCGTTGCGGGGGCATTTGCGGGACTTGAAGAGATCATTGCGGCTCGAACCGGCAAAAAGGGCATCGGCTTTGGTTCTTCGATCGCTAACAAGGCAGAGCAGCTCGATATCTTCACCGAGGTAGAGCCAGAAGACCTTCGCAAGTTTGGCCTGATTCCCGAATTCATTGGCCGCCTTCCGGTCATCGCAAACGTGATTCAGCTCGACCGCGCGGCGCTCCTGCAGATTCTCACCGAACCGCGTAACGCGCTGGTCAAGCAGTACCAGCGCATGTTCGAACTGGACGGATTCGAGCTCGAGTTTGATCGCTCAGCCCTAGGAGCCATTGCCGACCTAGCAATCTCCCGAAACACGGGAGCTCGCGGGCTTCGTGCGATTCTCGAGGACATCCTCGGCCCAATCATGTTTGAACTCCCAGGTAGCGCCATTGCTGGCACCGTCAAGATCACGGTAGACGTAGTCGTCAATGGCGCGATGCCTCAGGTCGTACCTTTCAAGCGCCAAGCTGACAAGTCGGCCTAACATGCGCGCGCCGCTACTAGCCGGTTTCGTCGCGTCAATTACCGGAACCGCCGCTTCAATTGGCGTTGTCCTGGCGGCGCTGACCGGTTTGCAGGCAACCAGCGGGCAGACGGCTTCGGCAATTTTCTTCATGCTGGTTGGCTACGGGGTGCTCTCCATCGTTCTGAGTTGGCGCTTCAAGATGCCAATTTCCATCGTCTGGTCGACGCCCGGAGCAGCGATGCTCGTGGCAGCGGGTGTTCTAAAGCTCGGTTTTGCCACAGCGGTCGGTGGATTCTTGATTACAGGCTTACTTTTGATGCTCACGGGGTTATGGCCTGCGCTCGGGCGTCTCGTTTCTCAGATTCCCAAACCGATTGCAAGCGCGATGCTCGCCGGAGTAATTTTTAGCTTTTGCGTGGCACCATTCGCATCGATCACCAAAGCGCCGCTTGTCGTGTTGCCAGTCTTGGCGGTTTGGCTGGTGCTCTACCGGTTCGCGCCAATCTGGGCATCACCGGTTTCGGTGACCCTGGCCTTCGTCCTGATTGCACTGACCACCCAAATCAGCGCCTTGAACATGTCGCTGTTGCCACACCTCGAATTGGTGCAGCCGCAATTCAGCCTGGCTGGGGTCTTCAGCATCGGTATTCCGCTATACATCGTCACGATGGCTGGGCAAAACATTCCAGGCATCGCGATCATGAAGAGTTTTGGCTTCGAGGTTCCGTTCAGAACAACTTTGATTTCAACCGGAGCCGCCACTGTCGCCGGGTCGTTCCTTGGCGGATTCGCGCTTAATCTAGCCGCGATCACCGCTGCCCTCAATGCCAACGAACACGCCCACAAAGACCCCAAAAAGCGTTGGCTTGCCTCGGTGTCTGGTGGATTGCTTTACCTGGTCTTGGCGCTACTGGCAGCTCCAGCTGTCAGCTTCGTTTCGGCTGTCCCGCGCGAGCTGATTTTGGCTGCGGCAGGCGTAGCGCTATTTCCAACCATCGTTTCTGCATTCACGAGTGCTACCGAAGAGCCAAAGCTTCGTCTAGCCGCGATCATCACCTTCTTGGTCGGTGCTTCGGGCATTGCCGTAGCTGGCATCGGAGCGGCCTTCTGGGCGCTTCTAGCCGGTGTTGCGGTGTGGCTTATTACAGCAAGCCGCGGCGCTTAAGTAACGGCTCAATCGAGGCTTCGGTGCCTCTGAAGTCTTTGAACAACTCCAGGGCGTCCTTGGTTCCACCGCGCGACAGCAAGGTGTCCCTGAAGTGCTGGCCATTCTTGCGAGTCAGCCCGCCGTTGCTCTTGAACCAGTTGACCGTCTCAGCATCCAAAACCTCAGACCAGATGTAGCCGTAGTAACCAGATGAGTAGCCGCCGGCAAAGATGTGGGTGAAGTAGGTGCTGCGGTAGCGTGTCGGAACCGGCGGGAAGTTCAGTCCGTAAGCCTCGATTGCGTCGGCTTCGAAACCTTCGACCGAGTGGATCTTGGCGTCAGAGCCAAGCTCGTGCCAGGCGAGGTCGAGAATTGCTGCCTGCAGGTATGAGGTTGTCGCGTGCCCCTGGTTGAAGGTCTCGGTGGCGTTCAGGTTGTCGATCCACTCCTGTGGCAGTGGCTCGCCGGTCTCGAAGTGTCGAGCGTAGTTGGTGACAACCTCGGGCCAGAGAATCCACATCTCGTTCACCTGTGAAGGGAACTCGACGAAGTCGCGTGGGGTGGAGGTGCCCGAGAAGC
>WLPL01000044.1 GCA_009698805.1 Actinomycetota bacterium
GTTCGATTGAGGTGGTCTCCCCCAGGTTTGACTTCTTGAGCTTGGTGGCGCTCTTGGTTTTCACTCTATAGTCAGACACTGCTGCGCTCATGACCAGTGCGTCGGCTCCAGTTGTTGCGTTTCTAACCGCGACTTGAAGCTCCGCTGCGGTCTCTACTCGAATCACGGCAAACCGCGTGGTCGCGAAGTCTATGTTGGCAGCAATCAGGGTTACTTCGGCACCGGCGTCTGCTGCCGCTACGGCGATTGCGATACCTTGCTTTCCGGAAGAGTAATTACCGATAAAGCGCACAGGATCGATCGGCTCTCTGGTGCCACCGGCGGTCACGATGACCTTCTTGCCCGATAAGCCACCGGAAGCCAAGAGTACTGCGACGATGGTCTCGGTGTCTGGCAGTCGACCGATTCCGGAGTCTTCTCCGGTGAGTCGGCCCGATGCCGGTTCGATCACTTCAATGCCGCGGTCGCGCAAAATTCTTACGTTCTCGACGGTCGCCTCGTTGAACCACATCTCGGTGTGCATCGCAGGCGCTACGACGATGCGTGCTTTCGTTGCCAGCATCACGTTGCCAAGCAAGTCGTCAGCTATGCCGGCAGTGGTTCGGGCCAGGAAGCTCGCTGTAGCCGGAGCGACCAGAACGACATCGGCCCACTGACCGAGTTCGATGTGCTTGACGGATTCAACGTCGGTGTAGAGTCCAGCGTCGATTACGTTGTGCGAGAGGGCTTCTAAGGTGGTGGCGCCAATGAAGCGTAGAGCGTTTTCGGTAGGCAGAACGCGAACCTCGTGACCTAATTCGGTCAGACTGCGAATGATTTCGGCCGATTTATAGGCCGCGATGCCGCCCGTAATGCCGAGCAGAACCCTCATGGCTATTCGGCCGGGGTGACCTGAAGCTTGCTCTGGTCGATCTCTTTGAGAGCGATGGTCAGAGGCTTCTCTTCTGGGTATGCGTCGACCAGTGGGCCAACGTTGTTGAAGAGGCTGCCGTCCTGTAGCGAAGAGTAGTACTCGTTGATCTGACGAGCGCGCTTTGAAGCGACCATAACCAATTCGTACTTCGACGGGACTACGTTCAGTAGGTTATCGATTGATGGCGAAACAATACCTTCGAGCTTTTCAGACATTTTTTACCTTTGCTAGTTTGTCGCTAAATGCGACTAGGCCTGTATCAATTCTAAGACCTCATGGGCACATCTGGCCACATCATCATTAATAACCACATAATCGAACTCACCCTGCGCTTCGAGCTCCGTCTTTGCGGTTTCGAGTCGAATAGCTTGCTCTGCCTCGTTCTCGGTTGCTCTAGAACGCAGTCTTGAGACGAGTTCTTCCCAGCTCGGCGGCGCGATGAACACCGTTTTCGTTTCTGGTCGACTGGCTTTCACCTGGCGGGCGCCTTGGATGTCGATTTCAAGAATCACTTGCTTGCCTTGCGCTATTGCCGTTTCGACCGGTTGACGAGGCGTCCCGTAGAAGTTGCTCCCGTGGACGGTTGCATATTCAAGCATTTGTCCGGTCTCGATCAGTAGTTTGAATTCATCCTTGGTTAGAAAAAAGTAGTCGACTCCATCGACCTCTCCGGGTCGCGGGTCGCGCGTGGTCGCCGAAACAGACAGGTGAAGATTTTCGAAGTTTTCGAGCAGGTAACGAACGACGGTGCCCTTACCAACTGCTGTTGGACCCGAGATCACCGATAAACCGCTCATGAGAACAGCCTAAGCCAAGCCCTTTTCGAGTTGCAGTTTGTGGTTGTCGATGGCGTGGGCGATTCCGCTAGCGCCTGCTTCGAGCACAGATCGACTTACCGAGGCAATCACGCTGTTGGACGCGTTGCCAAAGAGACGTTTTATCTCGCTAAGTTCGGCTCCCTGAGCGCCGAAGCCCGGTGCCAAAATAGGCGTTTTGACGGCTCCTTGCTCATCTAAATCTATTTCGAATCGCGCTAGGTTTATGGTCGCGCCGATTACCGCGCCAACCGGCCCCAGGGTGTCGCCCGGCCCTGCGGCAATCTGGTTGATTCGGCTCAGGGCACTGAACTGATCCTTGGCCACCGCGAGCTGTACCGATTCACCCTCGGGATTTGAGGTCGCAACCAGAGAGATTACCCCCTTGCCGCGTTCGAAGTACTCTCCCAACTTTTCGAGGTAGACGTCTGAGCCAAGGTATGGCGAAACTGTAAGTGAGTCTGCGAAGAAGGGCGAATTTTTACCGAGCCAGGCGTCAAGGTAGGCGTCCATAGTGCTACCTATGTCTCCGCGTTTAGCATCGGCGATCACTAGTAATCCTGCGTCTCGCGCTTCTCTCGACAGAATCTCGAGTGTTGCGAATCCGGCGGCTCCTAGGCGTTCGAAGAAAGCCACCTGTGGCTTCACAATGCCCACGCGGCCCGCTGCCGCTTCGATGACTCGTCTACCGAACGTTAAAAGAGATTCGGCAGAATCGTCCAAACCCCATGCTTCGAGTAGTTCGGTGTGCGGGTCGATACCAACGCACAGCTGACCGTGGGCGTCAAAGGCCGAGGATAATCTGGCTCCGAATGATTTAGGCAATTGCTTCGGCTCGCTCTCTTGCGTGTTCCTGAAGAGTTTTCACCTTGAACGGCCCAGCCTTGACTACCTCGAACGAGCCAATCGCCGCGCTGAGCTGAGCGATGGTCGTGAAGATCGCCTTGTCGGCTGCGGTGGTGGCCGCACGAATTTCGTAGCCATCCTTGCGCGCGCTAGAGCCGCTAGGTGTGTTCACAACCACGTCAACCAGCCCAGCTGTGATCAGTTCCACTATCGAAGGCCCGCTGGCAACGGCTTGGTCTTGACTGTGCTTTCGCACAACCTGAACCTGAATACCGTGGCGAAGCAGAATCTCGGCCGTGCCGCTGGTTGCCATGATCTTGTAGCCCAGTTGCTCGAGGCGGCGCACCGGCAGAATCAACTGCGGTTTGTCGCGGTCGGCGGCCGAGATGAAGACGGTGCCACTGGTCGGCAGCGGACTACCGGCTGCGGCCTGGCTCTTGGCGAAGGCAGTCGGGAAGTCGACATCGATTCCCATTACCTCGCCTGTTGAACGCATTTCTGGCCCGAGTAGGCTGTCGACGAAACGTCCATCCTTGGTTGCAAAGCGCTTGAAGGGAAGCACCGCTTCTTTCACCGAGATAGCTGCCCCGGCTGGAATGTAGGTTCCGTCACGCTTTGGCAGGTGTCCCGCATCAATCAATTCAGCAATTGACTTGCCGACCATCACGAGCGAGGCCGCCTTGGCGAGAGTGATACCAAGCGCTTTAGAGACGAATGGGACGGTTCTAGAGGCCCTAGGGTTCGCCTCTAGTACATAGAGCACGTCGTTCGCCAGAGCGAACTGAACGTTGATCAAGCCGCGAACCCCAACGCCTTTGGCTATGAGCTCGGTTGCTGCCCGAACGCGCTCGATTTGCCCTGCCGACATGGTGATTGGCGGAAGCGTGCAAGATGAGTCACCCGAGTGGATTCCAGCTTCCTCGATGTGCTCCATAACGCCACCAACGTAGAGTTGCGTGCCGTCATAGAGCGCGTCGATGTCGATCTCGATCGCGTCATCCAAGAACCTATCGACGAGGAGCGGGTGGTCTGGGCCAACGATGCCCTGATCCTTGATTCTGTCGAAGTAGTCGACCAGCGCGTTTTGTTCGTAGACGATCTCCATGCCGCGCCCGCCGAGAACGAACGATGGGCGCACCAGAACCGGGTAACCGATTCGCGAAGCGATTTCTATCGCGCCCTGAAGTTCGGTTGCGGTCCCGTTAGCTGGAGCGCGAAGCCCGGCAGCGTCGAGAATCTGCTGGAATTGCCCGCGTTCCTCGGCTAGATCGATGGCTTCGGGGGTTGTTCCGAGAATCGGCACACCGGCCTCCTTGAGACCCTTGGCGAGCCCCAGAGCGGTCTGGCCTCCGAGTTGAACCACGACGCCAATCAGCTCGCCCGATGCGCTCTCGGCGTGAATCACTTCGAGGACGTCCTCGAGGGTTAGCGGTTCGAAGTACAGCCTGTCGGAGGTGTCGTAGTCGGTTGAGACCGTCTCGGGGTTGCAGTTGATCATGATGGTTTCGTAACCGGCATCCGAGAGGGCGAACGAGGCGTGTACGCATGAATAGTCGAATTCGACGCCCTGACCTATGCGGTTAGGGCCCGAGCCTAGAATCACGACCTTCTTGCGGTTCGAGGGGGCAACCTCGGTTTCCTGCTCGTAGGTGCTGTAGTGATACGGCGTTTCGGCTGGGAATTCCCCGGCGCAGGTGTCGACCGTCTTATAAACCGGACGCAGACCAAACTGGTGGCGAATGACCCGAACCTCTGCCTCGGTAAGCCCGCGCAGGGACGCGATTTGAATGTCGCTAAAGCCGTGATCTTTGGCGTGCTTGATCAGTTCGCTGGTCAACTTGTCGGCCGCGCGAACCGTGTGAGCAACCTCGTTAATGAGAACAATCTGGTCGATGAACCACGGGTCGATCTTGGTCGATTCAAAGACCTCCTCGATAGTTGCTCCGGCGCGCAGGGCTTGCTGAACATTGACGATTCGCCCGTCGGTAGGAACCTTGATGAGCTCGAGCAGTGACGCCTTGTTGCCGATTGCGCCGTCCCAGTGGAACGAAGAACCTCTACGCTCGAGGCTACGCAGTGCCTTCTGTAGCGCTTGCGAGTAGTTGCGACCGATCGCCATCGCCTCGCCAACCGACTTCATAGTGGTGGTTAGGGTTGCGTCTGCGGCAGGGAATTTTTCGAAGGCGAAGCGCGGAACCTTCACGACGATGTAGTCGAGCGTAGGTTCGAATGACGCCGGAGTGACCTTCGTGATGTCGTTAGGAATCTCGTCCAGGGTGTAGCCAATGGCAAGCTTCGCGGCGATCTTAGCGATCGGGAAGCCCGTCGCTTTTGAGGCCAGAGCAGAAGACCTGGAGACGCGCGGGTTCATTTCGATTACGATTACACGACCATCGGCAGGGTCGACGGCGAACTGGATGTTGCAACCACCGGTGTCAACGCCGACGTCACGAATAATCTGAATTCCGATGTCGCGAAGGTTCTGAAACTCGCGGTCAGTGAGAGTAAGCGCCGGAGCAACCGTGATTGAGTCACCGGTGTGCACGCCGACCGGGTCGACATTCTCGATCGAACAGACGACCACGCAGTTGTCGTTGGTGTCACGCATCAGCTCGAGTTCGTATTCCTTCCAGCCGAGGATGCTCTCTTCGAGCAGAACCTCGGTGGTTGGGCTGGCTTGCAGACCGGCGCCTCCGATTCGAAGCAGGTCCGTTTTGTTGTAGGCAAAGCCAGAACCTAAACCGCCCATGGTGAATGATGGTCTGACAACCACTGGGTAACCGAGAATCTCGGCGCCCTTTAGCAAATCTTCGGTGTTGTGTGCGATTACCGACTTGGCAACGTCGGCACCAGCAGCGAGCACCAGCTGTTTGAAGATCTGGCGATCTTCGCCCTTCTTGATGGCGTCAACCTTTGCGCCAATAAGCTCTACGCCGTATTTCTCGAGGATCCCTAACTCGTGCAGAGCCATCGCCGCGTTCAGTGCGGTCTGGCCGCCTAGGGTCGGCAGGATCGCTTCCGGCTTCTCTTTGATGATGATGGCTTCGATTACTTCTGGGGTGATCGGCTCGACGTAGGTGGCGTCGGCGAAGTCCGGGTCGGTCATGATGGTCGCCGGGTTCGAGTTGATCAGGATCACTCTGATTCCCTCTTCGCGCAGCACTCGGCAGGCTTGGGTGCCCGAATAGTCAAATTCGCAGGCTTGGCCGATAACGATGGGCCCGGATCCGATAACTAGAACGCTTTTGATTTCTGAACGCTTAGGCATTCTTAGCCCTTTCGGTTGGTCTTGATTAGATCGATCAGACGATCGAAAAGGTAGTTTGAGTCGTGGGGTCCTGCGGCGGCTTCGGGGTGGTACTGCACCGAATAGGCCGGAATGTCTAGGCAGGTGAGCCCTTCGACCACGTCATCGTTTAGAGAGACGTGACTAACTAGGACGCGACCAAATCCAGCTGGAGAGTCGACTTCCGGCCCACCGTCAACCCTCACGGCGAAGCCATGGTTATGTGCCGTCACCTCGACCTTGCCGGTGGTGCGGTCCATCACCGGTTGGTTGATGCCGCGGTGACCGAAGGCGAGTTTGTAGGTCTCGAAGCCCAACGCCCTACCTAGCAACTGGTTTCCGAAGCAAATACCGAAGAACGGGGTTCCCGCCTTGAGAATCTCGCGAAGCGCCTCAACCTGCGAACCCGCGGTTTCTGGGTCGCCAGGGCCGTTCGAATAGAAAACCGCGTCTGGCTTTTCGGCTAGCAAATCGGCCGATGTCGAGGTCGCTGGGTAAACCAGAACCTCGAGGCCTCTAGCCGTCATGTTTTCGATTGTTGAAGCCTTGATTCCAAGGTCGAGAATGGCAACCGAACCGAATCTCTCGCCTTGCGGCGCAACCCGGTAAAGCCTTTTGGTTGAGACCACATCGCTGAGGGAGAGTCCCTGCATCTTCTTTCCGGCTCGAACAGCGGTTAGCAGGTCGTCGATCGGTGCTTCTGCTGAGGCTCCAGAGAAGATACCCGCGCGCATAACGCCGGCACTTCGCAGGTGGCGAGTGAGTGCTCTGGTGTCGATGTTCTTTATTGACACGATGCCGTACTTGACCAACTCGTCATCGAGTGAACCCTCGGCCCTAAAGTTCGACACCACGCGGCTTGCGTCGCGAACTACGTAGCCAGAGACCCAGATTCTGGAGGACTCTTCGTCACGCTTGTTTACCCCGGTGTTGCCGATGTGAGGTGCGGTTTGGACCACGATTTGACCAGCGTAGGACGGGTCTGTGAGCGTCTCTTGATAGCCGGTCATCCCCGTGGCAAAAACGATCTCGCCCAGTGTCGAACCCTCGGAGCCATAAGACTCACCATCGAAGACCTTGCCGTCTTCTAGTACCAGAATTGCCCTACTCACAACTGACCTCTTTCAACTAGCTTGCTGTCGCGCACCGTGAAGGCCCCGCGATAAATCGTGTGCACTACCTGCCCTGGCAGTGTCATGCCTTCGTAAGGCTGGTTGCCGCTCTTGCTGGCTCCCCCGCCGCGAATCTCGCGCTTGGCGCTCGGGTCGATCAGTGTGATGTTTGCGACCTCACCTACCGCTAGCTCAAGGCCTTGCCCGACGATTCCTGAGATGGCAGCCGGAGCGGCCGACATCACCTCGACGAATCTTTGCCAGTTGCTGTCGCCCGAATCGATAAGAACACTCTGCGCAATCGAAGCTGCGGTCTCTAGGCCCAGCATTCCGAATGCGGCGGCGCCCCATTCACAGTCCTTCGCTTCGTCGGGGTGCGGAGCATGGTCGGTTGCGATGATATCGATGGTGCCATCGATAAGTGCGGCTCGGAGGGCGAGAACATCGTTCTGGGTTCGCAGCGGTGGGTTCACCTTGAAAATCGGGTCATAGCCCCGAGCCAGCTCGTCGGTAAGCAACAGGTGGTGAGGCGTGACTTCGGCGGTGACCTGGATGCCGCGGGCCTTGGCCCAACGAATGATCTCTACCGAACCGGCAGTCGATAGGTGGCAGATGTGAATTCGGCTACCTGCCGCTTCTGCTAGCAGAACATCGCGAGCGATGATGGACTCCTCAGCGACTGCCGGCCAACCGGCTAGCCCTAGCTCGGCCGATACTGCGCCTTCGTTCATCTGCGAGTTTTCGGTAAGCCTAGGGTCTTGCGCGTGCTGCGCGATTACACCACCAAAGTTTTTGACGTACGCCAGGGCTCGACGCATGAGTAGCGGGTCGTGGACGCACTTCCCGTCGTCGCTGAATACCCGAACCTGAGCCTTGGAGTCGGCCATAGCGCCAAGCTCGGCCAACTGTTTGCCTTCTAGACCAACTGTCACGGCTCCGATTGGCTGAACCTGCACGTAACCGGCCTCGTCGCCTAGGGCCTTCACCTGCTCGACCACGCCCGCTGTGTCGGCTACCGGGTGAGTGTTAGCCATGGCGTGAACCGCCGTGTAGCCGCCTAAGGCGGCCGACTGAGACCCGGTCTTCACCGTCTCGGACTGCTCGTAACCCGGTTCCCTTAGGTGTGTGTGTAGGTCTACGAAACCAGGTAGAGCGATCAACCCCTTTGCGCTGATTGATTCACCGCTGGTCTTCTTGCCGATA
>WLPL01000045.1 GCA_009698805.1 Actinomycetota bacterium
AGTGAACCGTGCGCTAGGAACGCTCCTCGCCAAACGGCCTGAGCCTCTTCGATGGTGCCCGAAACCAATGCGGACGGAAGCCCTCTAACCGGACGCCCACGGCCGTCTAGTAGGCCGGTCTGACGCGCTAGGACGTCGCCCTGGGCGAGTACTCGAACCTGGTAGTGACTTTGCTTGCGGATTCCTCCGGCTGAAATGACGGCAAATTCGCTTTTTACGCCAAAGATTTCGGCTAGGTCTTTGCTAATTCGGCGTGCGGTCGCGGAACTATCCACTTCAACCTCGATAGCAACGCGTCCAGCGATTAGGTGCAAGCCACCGGCAAACCTGAGAATGGTGGAAAGTTCGGCTACTCGAACCGAATTCTTCTTGATCTCGATTCTGGCCAGTTCGTCTTTTAGGTCGGCGGTTAGCGCCATCTCTACTCCTTGCCTAGGTCGCGGTGTTTTAGATTCACGGCGACATCTGGTTCTTTTGACAGCAGTTCTGCAATCTTGGTCGAAATTGCCACCGAACGATGTTTTCCGCCCGTGCAGCCGATGGCGATGGTTGCGTAGCGCTTGTTTTCGGACTGGTAGCCACGAAGCACCGGTCTTAGCGCGTTCACATACGATGCCACGAATTCTTCGGCTCCCGGGCTAGCAAGCACGTATTTGCTCACCACGTCGTCCTGGCCGTTGAATGGGCGAAGCTGCTCCTCCCAAAACGGGTTTGGCAGGAATCGCATGTCGGCGACCATGTCGGCATCGGTGGGCAAACCGTATTTGAAGCCGAACGACATCACGGTCAGCTGGAGGCGACTCGAGTGTTCCAACGAAAAGTGATCGGTTATTTTGGTGCTGAGCTGGTGGATGTTCAGATCGCTGGTGTCGATGACCACGTCAGCTTTTTCTCGCAAACTGACCAGACGTTCGCGTTCGATAGCGATTCCGTCGAGAATCGTGCCGTTGCCCTGCAGCGGGTGCGGCCTGCGAACCTGCTCGAAACGTTTGACCAGTGCCCCTTCGTTGGCTTCTAGAAACAGCACCCTGAGATTTACGTGTCGACCTTGCAGCTGGTTCAGGTGATCTTCGAACTCTCCGAAGAATTCCCGGCCTCTAACGTCGATGATTACGGCAAGCTTTGGAAGCTTGTTATCGGTGAGGGTGAACAGATCGCTGATCGGCGAGAGCATCTGAGGGGGTAGGTTGTCGACCACATACCAACCGAGGTCTTCGAGGGCGTCACCCACCGTCGAACGGCCGGCGCCAGACATGCCGGTAACAATCAACAACTCATGCTTTTTATCAGGCAAAATCTCACCCCTCTCGAACGTGAGATAACTTTACCGCGAATGCGACACGCCGAAGGAGAATTATTCGGCTAGAGCTTCCAAGATCTGTTTTGCCAGGACCGGCCCGATGCCGGCGACCGATGAAATTTCGTCCTCGTTGGCAAGTCGAAGACGTTTTGCCGAGCCGAAATGCTTCAGAAGCGCCGATACACGCTTTTCGCCCAGCCCCTGAATATCTATCAAAACGGAGGCGATTGCCATCGAACGCTTCTTGCGCTGGAAGGTAATTGCAAAGCGGTGGGCCTCGTCGCGAATTCGCTGCAGGAGAAATAGTTCATCGGTGGCTCGAGGCAGAATCACCGGGAATTCGACCCCCGGAATCCACACCTCTTCGAGTCGCTTTGCGAGACCCACAACTCGAAGCCCAGAGATGCCCGAATCCTTGATGGCACGGGCTGCTGCATTGACCTGCGGTAGTCCGCCGTCGACGATCAAGAGCGACGGCCGGTAGGCGAACTTGGTGGCATCGAGCTCCGAGTCGCCCTCTTTCAGATACTTCAAACGCCTACTCAGCACCTGATAGATCGAATCGGTGTCGTCGGTCGTGTTTTCGATCGAGAACCTGCGGTAGTGATCCTTCTTTGGCAGGCCGTCTTCGAAAACAACCATGGACGCGACCACATCCGTGCCTGCGAGGTGCGAAACATCGAAACATTCGATACGCAGCGGTGCATCCTCGAGGTTGAGTGCCTTTTGAATGCCGGCCAGTGCGTCGGCGCGAGCCGTAAAGTCTGTCGATCGTTTGGTCTTGTAAAGCATCAACGAGTGCTTTGCGTTGGTGTGTGCTGTCTCGGCGAGAGCCCGTTTGTCTCCGCGCATCGGTATGCGAAGGTCGACCTTCGAACCGCGGAGATCGCTAAGCCACTGGGCCATCGCCTTTGCGTCGGTTGGATGCTCGGGAACCAGAATCTCTTTCGGTAGCTCTTCTGGTTCGGCACCGAGGTAATTGTTTTGGAGCGCGTATTCGACGATTTCAGACAGCGAACGCTCGAGCTCTTTGTCGACCACCCACCCGCGCACTCCCCTGATGCGACCACCGCGCACCTTGAACAGGCTCACCGCGGCGGCCAGTTCGTCGTCGGCGATGCCAAAAAGGTCGGCGTCGGTGTCATCGCTAAAAACCACGGTTGATTTTTCTAGGACCGCTTCGAGGGCCGAAACCTGGTCGCGTAATTTGGCGGCCCGTTCGTAATTTTGATCCGCGCTGGCTTTGGCCATTTGGTTTCGCAACAGCTCGATGTGTTTGGTGTCGTTACCAGACATGAAATCGGTGAAGTCCTTGGCGATCTCCTTGTGCTCCTGTGGGGTTACTCGACCGACGCAGGGGGCCGCACACTTGCCAATGTCACCCAGGAGGCAGGCGCGGTTTGTCGCGGCCGCACGCTGGTAAACCCCGGTGCTGCAGGAGCGCACGGGGTAAACCTTGAGCAGTGTGTCCAAGGTTTCGCGGATCGTCCAAGCCTGGGTGTATGGGCCAAAGAACTTGGTACCACGGTTGTCGCGGGTGCGCGTGACAAATGCCCGAGGCACTTTATCCCCCATTGAGATAGCGAGGTACGGGTAAGACTTGTCGTCTTTGAATCGCACATTGAATTGCGGGTTGTATTCCTTGATCCAGGTGAATTCGAGTTGCAGGGCCTCGAATTCCGATTTCACAATCGTCCACTGCAAATCTGTCGCGGTTTCGACCATCTTGCGCGTTCGCGAGTGCAGGGTTTCAGGGTTGGCAAAGTAGCTGCTCAGGCGTGAGCGAAGGTTCTTGGCCTTGCCTACGTAGATAACCCGACCGGTCTTGTCGAACCACCGGTAGACACCGGGATTAGTCGGAATGTCCGAGGTTTTAGGGCGCCAGGACAAGTGGCCAGACATTATTTAGTCGGCCTTCAAAATCTTGCCGAGGAACGAACCGGTGAACGATTTGGCGTTCTTGGCGACCTGTTCGGGAGTGCCAATCGCGACAATCTCGCCGCCCCGGAAGCCGCCCTCTGGGCCTAGATCGATCACGTGGTCGGCGCACTTGATTACGTCGAGGTTGTGCTCGATCACAATCACCGTGTTGCCCTTTTCGACCAGCCCATTTAGCACGAGAAGTAATTTGCGAACGTCCTCGAAATGGAGCCCGGTTGTCGGTTCATCTAATACGTATATAGAGCGACCGAAGCTGCGTTTTTGCAATTCGGTGGCGAGCTTCACTCGCTGTGCCTCACCGCCCGAAAGTGTCGTAGCAGACTGACCGAGGCGAACATAGCCCAGACCAACATCGACCAGGGTTTTCAGGTAGCGAGCGATGGCCGTAATCGGGGCAAAGAACTCGGCGGCGTCGCTGATTGGCATCTCGAGAACCTCGGCGATGTTCTTGCCCTTGTAGTGCACTTGCAGTGTCTCGCGATTGTAACGCTCTCCGTGGCAGACCTCGCAGGCCACGTAGACGTCTGGCAAGAAGTTCATCTCGATACACAGGGTGCCATCGCCAGAGCAGGCTTCGCAGCGGCCGCCCTTTACGTTGAACGAGAAGCGACCTTGCTGATAACCGCGGGTCTTGGCCTCGATGGTTTCGGCAAAAAGTTTGCGAATGTGGTCGAATACGCCGGTATAGGTCGCCGGGTTTGATCGCGGCGTGCGCCCAATGGGGTTCTGGTCGACGTGTACGACCTTGTCGAGCAGTTCGAGCCCTTCGATGCGCGTGTGGCGACCCGGCACTCCCTTAGCGCCGTTGAGGGCGTTAGCGAGAACCTGGTAGAGAACGTCGTTGACCAGCGACGACTTGCCTGAGCCGGAGACTCCGGTGACGGCTGTTAGAACACCCAGTGGGAACTCTACGTCGACATCCTTGAGGTTGTTTTCTTTCGCGCCAACCACTTTGACGATTCTTTCGCGATCGATCGGGCGTCGCTGCTTGGGAGTCTCGATGCTCTGGCGCCCAGCCAAGAAGTCGCCAGTTAGCGACTTGGTGTTCTTGAGAAGCTCCGCGTAGGTTCCGCTGTGCACGACTTCACCGCCGTGAACTCCGGCGCGCGGGCCGATGTCGACGACCCAGTCGGATGCCTTGATGGTGTCCTCGTCGTGTTCGACGACAATCAGGGTGTTGCCAAGGTCGCGGAGTTTGATCAGAGTTTCGATTAGGCGCAAGTTATCGCGCTGATGCAGGCCAATCGACGGTTCGTCGAGGACGTAAAGCACGCCGGTCAGGCCGGAACCAATCTGCGTAGCCAAACGAATTCTCTGGGCCTCGCCACCCGAGAGCGAACCAGCGGCACGTTCTAGGCTGAGGTAATCGAGACCAACGGCTAGCAAAAAGTCGAGGCGGGCCTTGATTTCGCGCAGCACCTGTGCGGCGATCTTGGCATCGCGCTCGTCCAACTCGATGGTCGAGAAGAATGCCACGGCTTGGCCGAGACTCAGTTCGGTTATGTCTGCGATGGACTTGCCAAATACCTTCACCGCGAGAACCTCGGGCTTTAGTCGCTTGCCGTCGCAATCCGGGCAAGGAATCTCACGAAGGTATCCAGCCCAACGGTCACGCGACCAGTCAGACTCGGTTTCCACGTGCTTTCTCGATACGTAAGCGAGGACGCCTTCAAATCCGGAGGTGTACCGCAGCTCGCGCCCGTAGCGGTTCTTCCACTTCACCTTGACGTCGAAGTTGTTGCCAAACAGGATCGCTTCGCGGACCTCTTCGTCGAGCTCCTGCCATGGGGTATCGAGCGAGAATTCGAGCTCTTCGGCCAAACCCTGAACCATGCGCTGGTAGTAAGGGAACAAACCTTTGCCAGCCTGCGACCAGGGCAAAATTGCTCCGCCGTTGACGCTCGCACCCGAATCGCCGATGACCAACGCCGCGTCAACCTGCATCTTGGTGCCGAGGCCGCTACAGGCCGGGCAGGCACCGAATGGAGCGTTGAACGAGAAGGTCCTCGGCTCAATTTCAGTAAGTGTGAGCGCGTGCTCATTTGGGCAAGACATCTTCTCGCTAAAGATCCGTTGCTCGTCCTTTTTGTCGACGAAGTCGACGATGATTCGACCACCGGCAAGCTTTAGCGCGGTTTCGACCGAGTCTGCAAGCCGCCCGATTATGTCGCTCTTGGCAACTAGGCGGTCGACCACCACCGAAATGTCGTGTTTGAAGGTCTTTTTCAAAGGTAAGGCATCGGCGAGTTGCACGGTCTCACCGTCGACAACGGCTCGGGCGTAACCCTGGGCGCTGAGATCCTTGAAAAGGTCGACGAATTCGCCCTTTTTCTGGTCGACGATTTGCGCGAGAATCTGGAACCTGGTTCCGTCTTCGAACTCCATGATCTGGTCGACGATTTGCTGCGGCGTTTGCTTAATGATTCGCTCGCCACACTCGGCGCAGTAGGGCACACCGATGCGGGCCCAGAGCAGCCTCAGGTAATCGTGAATCTCGGTGATTGTGCCCACCGTCGAGCGCGGGTTTCGGTTGGTCGATTTTTGATCGATCGAAACCGCCGGGCTCAGACCCTCGATGAAATCGACATCTGGTCGGTCAACCTGGCCGAGAAACTGGCGCGCGTAGGCGCTCAGCGACTCAACGTAACGGCGCTGACCCTCGGCGAAAATGGTGTCGAAGGCGAGTGAGGACTTTCCAGAGCCAGAGAGCCCCGTGAACACGACTAGCGAGTCTCGCGGTATCTCAAGGTTCAGATTCTTGAGGTTGTGCACGCGTGCACCGCGGACTATTAGTTTGTCGTGGGGGTTATTCACAGAACAAGTTTAAGCGTGTCCGGCCTTCTCAATTTGCCTAAGCTCGTACTTCAATTCGGAGATTTCGTCACGAAGTCTGGCGGCAAGTTCGAAGTTAAGTTCGGCGGCCGCTGACTTCATCTGTTCGTCTAGCTCAAGAACTATCGAAAGCAGTTCGTCGTAGCCGTTGGCGGCCACTCCCCTGCGGCCTCGAATCGGCAGCGGTTTGCCGTCGCGGCGCTTGCTCTTTTCGACCAACTCGGCGGTGTCTGCCTCTTCGCGAAGGATTTGATCTGTGATATCGGCAATCTTTTTGCGAAGCGGCTGCGGGTCGACGCCTTTTTCGAGGTTGTAGGCAACCTGCTTGGCGCGTCTACGATCAGTTTCGTCGATGGCTTTGGCCATTGCGTCCGTGATGTTGTCGGCGTACATGTGAACCTCGCCACTCACGTTTCGAGCGGCACGACCGATGGTCTGAATCAGTGACGTTGCCGAGCGCAGGAAGCCTTGCTTATCGGCGTCGAGAATAGCCACGAGGGACACCTCCGGAAGATCTAGACCCTCTCGCAACAGGTTGATGCCTATCAGCACGTCGAAAACGCCCATTCGCAGCTCGCGAAGCAACTCGACTCGACGCAACGTATCGACATCGGAGTGCAGGTAGCGCACCCGCACGCCGGCTTCGGTGAGGTAATCGGTGAGTTCTTCGGACATTTTCTTGGTGAGGGTGGTGACTAGGACGCGCTCGTCACGCTCCGCCCTAACCCTGATCTCTTCTAGGAGGTCGTCAATCTGCCCCTTGATTGGCTTGATTATGATCTTCGGGTCGATAAGTCCAGTTGGTCGAATAATCTGTTCGACCACTCCATCGGCGACCCCCAGCTCGTACTTGCCAGGTGTAGCCGAGAGGTAGACGGTTTGACCGACACGGTCGAGAAACTCGTCCCAACGAAGCGGTCGGTTATCTAGCGCACTCGGTAGGCGGAACCCGTGCTCCACCAGTGTGCGCTTGCGGCTCGAGTCGCCCTCGTACATCGCGCCGATCTGCGGAACGGTGACGTGCGATTCGTCGATGACGGTCAAAAAGTCTTCGGGGAAATAATCGAGAAGGCAACTCGGGGCGCTACCCTCGGCGCGGCCGTCGATGTGGCGAGAGTAGTTTTCGATGCCGGAGCAGAAGCCGACTTCTTTGATCATTTCGAGGTCGAAACTGGTACGCATCTTTAGGCGCTGCGCCTCGAGGAGCTTGCCCTCCTTTTCAAGTTGCAGGGTTCGCATGGCAAGTTCGTTTTCGATGTTCTCGATCGCCTCCGCCATCCGTTCGACCGGCGCCACGTAGTAGGACGCTGGGAATATAGCGACGGCGTCCTCTTTTGCCACGACGTCGCCGGTAAGCGGGTTCAGCGAGTAAATGGCCTCGATCTGGTCGCCGAAGAACTCGATGCGAGTGGCAAGTTCGTCGTAGACGGGAATGATCTCGATGGTGTCACCCTTGACCCGAAAGTTTCCACGCGAAAAGTCGATGTCGTTTCGCTTGTACTGCAGTTCGACGAATTTGCGAATCAACTTGTCTCGACCGGGGGTGTCGCCAACTTGCAGAGCAACGCTCTGGTTTAGGTACTCAGCCGGGGCACCGAGTCCATAGATGCATGACACCGTGGACACCACGATCACGTCGCGGCGGCTCAGCAGACTCATCGTCGCCTTGTACCTCAGGCGCTCAACCTCGGAGTTGATCGAGGAGTCCTTTTCGATAAAGGTATCCGTCTGCGGAACGTAGGCTTCGGGCTGGTAATAGTCGTAGTACGAAACGAAGTACTCTACCGAGTTGTTTGGCAGTAGTTCGCGAAACTCGTTTACCAGTTGCGCGGCCAGCGTCTTGTTATGCGCCAAAACCAGTGTTGGTCGCTGCAGCGCCTCGACCAACCACGCTGTAGTCGCCGATTTACCAGTACCGGTAGCCCCCAAAAGCACGACGTCCTTCTCACCGGCACGAATTCGACCGGCTA
>WLPL01000046.1 GCA_009698805.1 Actinomycetota bacterium
GGGTTGCGAACCCTTCGCGAATCAGGCGATGGCAGCCGTCACTGGTGGACTGGCAGATCTGCCCAGGCACCGCCCCAACCGGTCTTCCGATGCTATTCGCATGGTTTGCGGTGTTGATGGCTCCGGAGCGGTGACCGGCCTCGACCACAACGGTTGCTCGACCCAGTGCTGCGATTAGTCGGTTTCTTTGCAAAAACCGCCAGCGCGTTGGGCGTGCTCCCGGTGGTAGCTCCGATAAGACGGCTCCGTTCGAGGTAACGCTTCTAAGCAAATCGGCGTTGCTACTCGGGTAAAACTGATCGACTCCCCCGGCCATGACTGCAAAGTTTGGCGCTCCCATTGCGTTTGCGCTGCGATGAACCGCTGCGTCGATGCCGAAGGCCCCGCCGGAAACTACCGCAATGCCTCGCTCGGCTAGTGCAGCGACGAATTCGGCGCACACCCAATTGCCGTAACCAGTTGCCGTTCTCGACCCGACGATTGCCACCGATGGCGTGATTGCCGCCAAGTTGCCTCTAACCCATAAGCCGGCAGGTGTGCCGAGCCCTAGGTCACTTAGTGAGGAAGGCCAAACCTCGTCGTCTTGGCAGACAAATGCGGCCCCGCAAGCTGCAGCCACCTTGAGAGCGTTTTCGACCGCTGTCTTGCTGAGTCTCGGCAACCAACGGTTCAAGGAATCCTCGATGGTCGACTCAAACCTGCCAAAGCGCATCCTCGCCAGCTCGGCGTGTTCGGTTGCAAGCACCCGCTGGGAAATTGATCTTGCCGAGGCACGAGCAATCAGCAGATCGAGCGAGGTTTTTGAGCCGAGGGTCAACATGAGCAAACCGGCAAGTTCGTCGCCGGGTTCGATGATGGTCGTCCAAGCGGCCGAAGAAAAGCCCTCTGCGGACAGTTTTTGCACGCTAACCAAGCTCGGCACCACGCAGAAACATTGCCCTCGCGATATGCGAGGCTCTGGGCACTTCGCTGCCATCTAGGTCGGCAAGTGTGTAGGCAAGGCGAAGGCACCGGTCGTAACCGCGCATGCTTATTGTTCCTCGCTCCAACGCCCCATCCAGCGAGGCCAAAACTGCCGCCCCCGGTCGCCAGTGCCTTCGCAGATAGGCACCTGGCACTTGAGCGTTAAGTTGCCACGGCGTCTTAGCGAGCCGGCTGCTACCAACCTGACGAGCCGCGATAACCCTTTCACGGAGGTCGCTTGATTTAGGGCCGCGCTCTTTTTGAAGCGCTTTAGGCACATTATTTACTTTGAGAGAAATGTCGATTCGGTCAAGCAGCGGCCCCGAGAGCCTGTGAAGGTAACGCGACTTCGCGGGTTCAACACAGCGGCAGTTTTTGGCTGGATCCCAGGCAAAGCCGCAGGGGCAGGGGTTAGCCGCCATGACGAGTTGAAACCTCGCGGGAAACCTAGCCACACCGGCTGCTCTCGAAATGAATACCTCGCCAGACTCGAGCGGTTGACGCAGTGCTTCGAGAGCGGGTTGTTGAAACTCTGGCGCCTCGTCAAGAAACAGCACCCCGTTGTGAGCCAGCGAAATCAAGCCGGGTCTGGGAATCGATAGACCGCCACCGATCAGCGAAGATGCCGAAGAATTGTGGTGTGGCGCGCGAAACGGTGGCAAGGAACTGATGCTCCCGTGAATGCCCGAAAGCGATTCAACTGCGGCAGTTTCGATTGCTTGCGTTGGAGTTAGCTCGGGAAGTATCGAAGGCAACCGTTCGGCAATCATGGTCTTGCCCGAGCCTGGCGAACCGAGCATCAGGATGTGATGGCCACCGGTTGCAGCAACCACCATTGCATCGATGACTTCACTTTGGCCGAAAACATCCGAGTAGCACGGAGAGCTGCCAACGGCCTCCTTGACGAGCATTTCTTGCTCTCGAGGCGAGACTCTCTCAACGGTGGAACCGTGAAAGGCAGCCACTTGGGTCAGATGATCGAAGGCCTGAAAGGTTATGCCCTGAACCGCGGCGGCCTCGGCGAGGTTGTCTGCCGGCACGATGAATTTGAGCCAACCGAGCTCCTTTGCCGCGAGCAGAGAGGGCAAGACCCCGTGTACGCCTCTCAGCGTGCCGTCTAAAGCAAGTTCACCGATGTGCAACCACTCTTCGACCGACTCAACTCCCACAGCCCCGCTGGCCGCCAGCACGGCCATCGAAATGGCTAGGTCAAATGAAGAACCGCGTTTGGGCACCGAGGCGGGCGATAAGTTGACGGTGATTCGCCGCCCTGGCAGGGCGAGACCACTGTTGGCGCAAGCCGCTCGAACCCTGGCGGTTGCCTCACTAAGTGACGCGTCTGGCAAGCCAACCAAGATGAAGTTGGGTAGGTTGCTCGAGATGTCGGCTTCGACATCGATTAGCGTGCCACCAAGGCCGAATAGCGCCATCGCCTTGGTCTTAGCTAGTGCCACTAGAAGATTTGTTTCAGGTGCTCGAGTTTCACATGCCCTTGATTTACCAAGACAGAGACCGCATCGATCCGCACCTGGACTCCGGCAACTTGCCTCAGCCGACACCACTCGCCGACGAGCTTGCGAAGCCTGGCCAGCTTTTCTTCGGTTATGGCCTCGAGCGGTTCACCGAAGCCGGCCGCGTTGCGGGTTTTTACTTCAACGAAAACCCAGCGATCTTTATCGCGAGCGATCAGGTCGATTTCACCGAAACTACAGCGCCAGTTTCGTTCAATCACCTCGTAACCGATCGAAATTAGGTAGTCGGCCGCTAGGCGCTCGCCGTATATGCCTAAGACATGGCGTCTCGTGGGTTTCGTCATGGCAAAAGCCTGACCAAAAATGCCGAAAGAAACGAGTCGGCGGTGAATCTGTGGAGAACTACTCGCCTACTGCGAGATCCTTAGGCAGCTCGAAGGCCTTGCCCGATAGTTCTTCAACGTTCAAGTCTTTGAAGGTGAGCACCTTGACGCTCTTGATGAAGCGGTCGCTTCGATTGACGTCCCAGACCCAGACATCGTTCATGGTGACTTCGAAATAGAAGTCGTTGCCGGCGTCCACGCGCTTGTAGTCGACCTCGTTGGCCAGGTAGATGCGTCGTTCAGTCTCGACCACGTATTTGAATGTGGCGACCACGTCACGGTATTCGCGAAACAGCGCCACTTCGGCGTTGCGCTCAAACTCTTCGAATTCGTTCTCATCCATCGCTAAGAGTCTATTCCGAGAATGCGATCGAGCCAGGTGACTCTGTGTTGAATGCTGGGACGCAACCTGCGAACCGCCTCGATGTGAGCCTCCGAGGCATAACCCTTGTGGCCTTCGAAGCCGAAGCCCGGAAACTCCTTGGCAAGTTCGACCATCAAGCGATCGCGAGTCACCTTTGCCAAAACCGATGCGGCAGCCACCGAAGCGCAGTCACGGTCGGCATTTGGTCGCACTGCGACGGGAACTCCGTAAGACCGGTTGCCCAGCCAGTTGTGGCTTCCGTCGAGCAAAATTCTCGCGCCACTCGGTTCGAAGCTTAGTTTTTCGATCGCGCGCTCAGCAGCCAAAGCGAGAGCTTTGGTGATTCCAATTTGGTCGATCTCGACAGCCGAAGCCATACCGATCGCCCACTGGTCTACCCAATCGGCGACGGGTTGAAAAGATTCTTCGCGCTGTTTTTCACTCATCAGTTTTGAGTCGCAAAGCTTTGCCGGCCAAGGAGTCTTGAAAGTTTCGGCGCTGGTGACGGTTACGCCGACCGCGACCGGTCCGGCAATTGCACCACGGCCAACCTCGTCGATTGAAAGCAGTTGCTTGATACCAGAGCCAAAGATTTGGCTCTCAAGTTCACTTGTTGGGTACGTTTTTGAAGACATCTGGGTAGCCTCCGAGCCAGGTCCAGTGTTTCTGTGGCCAGGTGATCACAAAAGCCTGACCGACAATGAATTTTTGGGCGACGAAGCCCTTGCTTGGTAGATCGCCGTGGTACCGGGAGTCTTCGCTGTTTGAACGGTTGTCTCCCATGACCCAGTAGGAGCCCTTAGGCACCAAAACGTCAAATTTCTTTTGCGAAGGAGCGGTTCCCTTAGGCAAATATGGCTCGGTTACCGGAACGCCGTTGATGGTGATTTTGCCACCATCGCAAACCACGTGATCGCCGGGGATGCCAATTACTCGCTTGACCAGATGCTGAGCGCTGTCTGGCGCGGTGATGCCGAAAACGCCTAGAACCTCATCGACGGTGTCTGTCCAGAAGTCGGTCTTCTTGGTCATGTTGACCGGAGTCAGCCAGCCACCCGGATCCTTGAAGACTACGATTTCGCCTCGTTGAACAGGAATCAAAGTCGGAACCAGCTCGTTGACCACGATTCGGTCATTTATCTGCAGAGTTTCGAGCATTGAACCCGAGGGTATGAAAAACGACCGGAGTAGGAATGTCTTGATGATTAGCGAGAGCAGAAGTGCCGAGCCAACGATTACAAAAACGTCCAGAATAAAAGCAACGAAAACATTTTTCTTCGCTTTACGCCAACGAAGAATGACCCTGTTGTCTGTTTCGCGAAGAGCGCGCGGGCGCTTGGTGTGCCCTGACTCTGTCATCGACTATTTTGTGGTGTTTTCGCGCTTCTCGCGAATCTTGGCCTTCTTACCGCGCAGATCGCGTAGGTAGTAAAGCTTTGCACGACGAACGTCACCCTTGGTGACTACGTTGATCGATTCGATGATCGGCGAGTGAAGTGGGAAGGTACGCTCAACGCCAAAACCTCCCGAGTCCTTACGGACGGTGAAAGTTTCGCGGATACCCTCGCCAGAGCGACGGATTACATAGCCCTGGAAAGCCTGAACACGGCTGCGGCTACCTTCGATGATGTTTACGTTGACCTTGACGGTGTCTCCAACGCGAAAGGTTGGGAGGTCGGTCTTTAGGTTCTTGGCGTCTACTGCGTCAAGGATATGCATTTTGTTTCGCTCTCTGTGTCTGCACGCAGGTCAGCAACGGGTTGGTTTGTTGGTTCTTTGATTTAGCTAACCACGCTCCCCTGCGGCAGAGACTCGTGGCGGTTAGCAACCTGTCTATTCTGCCACGGTTAGTCGTCGGCGAGCAAGTCTGGTCGCACGGCCCGTGTTCGCTCGAGCTGCTGCTCGTGACGCCAAGCGGCGATTGCAGCGTGGTTTCCGTTGAGCAAAACCTCAGGCACATCGAAACCGCGCCAGGTCGAAGGCTTGGTGTAACTCGGGTATTCGAGTAGGCCGTCGCTGTGCGACTCCTCGACCAGGCTTTCGGCGTTGCCAATGACGCCTGGAATCAGACGCGCGATGGCTTCGATCATGGCTAGGGCGGCAACCTCGCCACCTTTGAGTACGTAGTCACCAAGAGAAATCAGTCGAACCTTAGCCTTCGTGGACGCATACTCCACGACTCGCTGGTCGATCCCCTCGTAGCGACCACAAGCGAAGACGATGTGTTTTGCCTCCGAAAGTTCTTGCGCGGTGGCCTGTTTGAACTGCTCGCCGGCAGGAGACGTGAAGATGACAATCGTTTCGCCGTCTTTGTCGAGAATGTCGTCGAGCGCTAAACCCCAAGGTTCGGCCTTCATCAGCATTCCGGCTCCGCCACCGTATGGGGAATCGTCCACGGTTTTGTGTTTGTCGAATGTCCAGTCGCGAAGGTCGTGCACGTGCACGTCGAGAATGTTCTTCTCGCGCGCCTTGCCGAGCAGTGAGATTTCGAGCGGCGCGAAGTAGTCAGGGAATATCGTGACGGCATCGATGCGCATTATTCGCCCTCGGCCAGCTCTTCGAAAAGCCCGTTCGGCGGAGTCACGGTAACGGTTCCAGCAGTGATATTTACCTCTGGCACGATTTCTTTAACGAATGGCACGAACACTTCGCGCTCTTCGAACTTGACCACTAGGTGATCTTGCGCGGGTAGGTGTTCGACGCGAATAACCTCGGCAATTTGCACGCCGTCCCGCATGACCTTGAGCCCAACGAGCTGGTGGTCATACCAGGCGTCTTCTTCGGCTGGCAGAGCCTCTAGATCTGCTTGAACCAGCAAGATTGCCTTAATCAGGCCTTCTGCCTTTGTGCGGTCGTCTATGCCCTCTAAAAACAAGACTGGGGACGCGTTATACCAACGCAATTCGGTTACGGTTACGGTTTTTCCGAACCATGGAGAAGTCTCGGGAACCTGAAGTTCCAACACCGCGCCGGGAACGAATCTTTCGTTTGGACTATCGGTGTAAAGCTCTAACTTGATGGCTCCCTTTAGGCCGTGCGCCTTGAGCAGTCGGCCGACCCGGAGCTGGGTCTTAGAAATCGGTATCCACCACGTCCACGCGAACCTTCTTGCCATCGGCAAGCGAGTTGATGATGGTGCGCAGTGCCTTAGCGGTGCGACCGTTGCGCCCGATAACTCGGCCAAGGTCGTCAGGGTGCACGTTAACCTCGAGCAAGTCGCCTCGCGAGGTTGATCGTGCAGTGACGGTGGCGTCTTCCGGGTGGTCGACGATTCCCTTGACTAGGTGTTCGAGCGCAGCGGCTAGCACGTTACTAAGCCTCTTCGGTTTCGGCAGGAGACTCGGTGGCCTCTGCCTCGACTGCAGCTTCTTCGACAACGGCTTCTGCCACTGCCTCTTCGGCTGGTGCTTCTACAACTTCTTCGGCAACCGGTGCTTCTTCAGCAACCGGTGCGTCTTCGACGACTGCGGCAGCTTCGACTACTGGAGCCTCTTCAACCTTGGCCTTCTTCTCTTCCTTCGGAAGCAGAACGGCCTTCTTCTTGGTGTCTATAACGAACTCAGGCTTAGCCTCTTTGACCTTGACGGTGTTGACGGCCTTCTCGCCCTTTGAGGCCTGGAAGTCGCCGGTTAGCTTTAGTAGAACCGCAACCTGCTCGGTTGGCTGTGCGCCAACGCTTAGCCAGTACTGAGCGCGCTCAGAGTTGACCTCGATGAATGATGGGTTCTCGGTTGGTACGTAACGTCCAATTTCTTCGATTACTCGGCCATCGCGCTTGGTGCGCGAGTCGGCTACGACGATACGGTAGTGCGGCGCACGGGTTTTACCCAAGCGCTTTAGGCGGATTTTTACAGCCACAATGCTCCTGTTAGTTGTTGTATTGGGCGAGTTCCACCGTGAGCGTGGGGTGCACACTCGGTAAAGAAGCTCTAATGGGTTGCCGGTTGTTTCTGGTTAGAGGGTCAGAAACATGGCAACCGCTCTATTCTGCCAGACTTTTTGCCATTTAGGCAACCCTAGAGACCGAAAGACGACCCGGATTCTGGCTTGTCGTTCGAAAGCGATCGACCCGCGGCCTCGGCAGCTCGTTTGGCAGGGTTGCCCGACCTCGAACCCTTCTTGCCCTTGTCCTTTTTCTTCGGAGGCGCAATTCGCCCCATGCCGGCACCGAAACCGGCAGGCATCCCCTGAGGCACACCACCCTTTTGCATGGTTTTCATCATCTTGGAAGCCTGCTCGAAGCGGTTCACCAGCGAGTTGACATCGGTAACAGTCATGCCAGAACCCCTGGCGATGCGAAGACGCCTTGACCCGTTGAGAATTTTTGGTTGACGGCGCTCAGACGGCGTCATCGAGCGAATAATTGCTTCGGTGCGGTCGATTTCACGTTCGTCCAGGTTGTCCAGTTGTTCGCGCATCTTGCCGGCACCCGGCATCATCGCAAGCATGCCCTTGAGGTTTCCCATCTTGCGAAGCTGTTGCATCTGCTCCATGAAGTCTTCGAGAGTGAACTCACTCTTCGCGATTTTCTCGGCCATCTTCTGGGCTTCGACTTCATCGAACTGCTTCTGCGCCTGCTCGATCAGGGTGAGAATGTCACCCATGTCGAGAATTCGACTGGCCATGCGGTCTGGGTAGAACGGCTCAAACGCGTCCATACCCTCACCGGTGGACGAGAAGATGATTGGCTTGCCAATTACCGAGGACACCGACAGCGCGGCACC
>WLPL01000047.1 GCA_009698805.1 Actinomycetota bacterium
CATCGACCTTGAAATATTTTTCAAAATCTTCTTTTGCCCAAGCTGCAGTCTCTGGCGAGAATGGCGAAGGATTATCGGCAGAAGTCGCGCTGTAATTCGCTCTTCGCATGTAGGCGAGAGTGTCTAGGAACGTCAGCGCCTGAAGCTGGCCGTCTTTCCAATTTCTCTTGTAAACAGGGTCGTCTAGAGGTCCCGGGGAGTCGAACACCGACGATGTTGAAATGACGTATGAAATGTACTCACCATCTTTAGTGATGTCGCCCGAACCGTGAGACTCGCGATACATGTTCAGCTGAATAGCGAAAGGTGTGCCTTCGGCCGTGTTGCCAAGCATGAAATACGACGGCGACCACCAACCAAAGCCAACTGACCTGGAATTCGCTTTCATGGTTGCAACACAGCGATCTTTAGCTCCTGCTGTCAACGCTTGGTAAGAAGTTTCGCCTAATGCCGCGTCCTGGTCGGCACCGAGCGTTTTGGCAACGGCCAACACCTCGTCGCAGATTCTCGGGGCATCTTCGAGACTCAAGAGACTCGGAGTAGCCGCGGTTGAACCCGTGTTGCCCATGATGCAGATGTCGACGTTTGATGCACAAGGAATACCCTGCGAGAACTGAGCACCCATCCAATTGGTGAAATCCGGCAGATTCTTCTGCTGCTCGGTGAATGCCGCGTTGTAGGCCTGAGCCAAGGGCTGATTTATTTTGTCCTGTTCGGTAAGCGGTGGCTCTTGGTTGAAAGAGTTGTTCCAGTTGGTGATCAGGCCAAGGATGATTAAGATGCCAATGACAACGATTCCGAGGCAACTACCGCAAGTCCAGGCGACGATCTTTCCGGCCTTTGACTTCTTGACCGGTGGGGTTGCCTCAGAGGTGGGAGCTCCTGGCTCAACCGGCTCTTGATTCGGCTTCGGCGGCACAATTATTTTCAGTTCAGGTAACTCAACCATGATTCCCCCTCAGGTAATGACTTTAAATTACCGACATGAAGATTATTTTGCAAGCACCTTGGAGCCACCCAGGAGAATCGAACTCCTGACCTGCTCTTTACGAGGGAGCTGCTCTACCGACTGAGCTAGGGTGGCGCGGCATAGAAAGTTTAGCCCAAAGCTTGCGACTTGATTCGGGCAAGTCGGTCTAGCGCGGCCTGTTCGATAGGTGATTCTGGGCCGATCATTAGGCGAATTGTCTTGAGCAGAATCCTGGTTGCCGGAACCACTAGGCGATTCGGCTTTTTGAGGCCGAGGAGTTCTCTTTGGTTGTCTTTGAGTGATGCGACTGCTGCGGCGAAGAGAAGGAAGTAGGCGGGTCTGGTCAAGATCGGAAGTGGCGGACGTTTTATAAAGGAGACGACGCGCTTGGTCAACTCATCGGCACGTAGGCAATCGAATTCTGCAATCTGAGCTTCGAGCTCTAGGAACGTGTGTGGGGTCTTGGTTAGACCGAGAGGTGTTACCGAGCGGCCCCACTGTTCGACGTATTCGTCGGGGTCGACCTTTTCGTCGCAGAGCAGGTTATGAGCCACCAGGAAAGATTCGGTGAACGCTAGATGCACCCAGAGCAGGAGGTCTGGGTCGGCGGCCCGGTATGAAACAGGTTTGTCTTTCTTGACGTATTCGCCCTTGACTCGTTCGTGCAGTCGATTGACTCGGTTGGCTTCACCGGCGACGGCCTCGTGCGAGCCGAACGTGGTAACCGTCAGCCAACGGATGGTTCCTGAGAGCCGCCCTAGGGCGTCCTGTTCGTATCTGGAGTGTTGAGCAACGCCGGCTAACGAGCCGGGATGCAGAGCCTGCATCAGGAGCGCGCGGATTCCGCCAACCAGGGTTCCGAAGTCACGGTGAACCACCCACGGGGCGTCGCCAGGCTCAAAAAGGCCACCGGTTTCGCCCGCGCCAATTGTTTCTAGCCAAGGCGGGACACCTTGGGGGTCACCCGATAAGAGGCGTCTGAATCGGATCGAGAAAAACTCCTGAACCCTGTTGTTTTTCAGCACCTAGGTTCACGTGCGGGTAGCTTGGCGTTGATCAAGAAGTTGTCGACCGTGTTAGAGACGCAGGTGTTCGATCGACCGTAGGCGGTGTGGCCTTCGCCCTGGAAGGTTAAGAGGAAGCCTTTGGCAAGGACCCCGTGGGCTAGGTGAACCGACTGCTGGTATGGGGTTGCCGGGTCACCCGTGGTACCGATAACCATGATTGTCGGGGCGCCCTTGGCGGCGTAGCTCTTGGGGGGCTTTACGGCCGGGTAGGCCCAGCGAGCGCACAGCTCGGCGCCGTTTTGCCAGTAACGACCGAGGGTCGGGCTAGCCGCAATCATTCTTGCGTTCTGTGCGGCCTGTGCTGAGGCGCTCGCGTCGGAGCGACCATCTAGGCAACTAACCGCAATGAAAGCCTCAAACTCGTTCGAGTTGTAGGTTCCGTTGGCGTTGCGGTCGTTGTAGAAATCGGCCAGCTGCAAGAACGTATCGGCGCTGTTGGAGTCGAATGCTTGATTGAAGGCTTGGGTTAGGTAACCCCAGTAATCATTCGAATAAAGCGTCAGATACATTCCGGTTGAAACAACGGCATAACCGCCCGGGCGCCCGCTGGTCGTGGTCAACGGCTCAAGTTCAACTTTGGTGAGTAGGTCCGAGATTTTCGCCAAACCCTGGGCGACTGTTCCGTGGAATGGGCAATCGGTTTGGTTGTTGATGCAATCGGTCATGTAGTTGTGAAGCGCAAGGTCAAATCCCTTTAGCTGGTTGAAACTCTGGTCTTCGTCAGAAACCGTCGGGTCGACGGCTCCATCGAGGACGAACCTACCGACCTTGGTCGGGAACAGCGTTGCATACGTGGTGCCCAAGAACGTGCCGTATGAGAAGCCAAGGTAGTCGAGCTTGGACTGCTTGAAGACGGCCCGCAGCACATCTAGATCCTTGGCTGCCGAAACGGTGTCGATATGGGCCAAAAGCGGGCCGGAGTTCTTTTTGCAGGCCGCAACGAACTTGGTAATCGCAGTCTTTGTAGCGGCTCTCTCGCCTGGGCTCCCGACTAAGAAACCGGTGTCATTGTAAAGAAAGTCATCTTTACCGGCGGCGTCATAACACTTGACCGGGCTCGAGCCTTCGGTGCCTCTGGGGTCAAAGCCGACGATGTTGTAGGCCTTGCGCAGAGCCTTGGTGCCGATGCTCGTAAGGTTATCGCGAACGAAAGCGACGCCAGAGGCGCCTGGGCCACCGGGGTTGATGAACAAGTACTTTTTGACGCCCGCGACTGGTTTGTAGGTGAAAGCTAGCTTGAATGTCGGGCCGGTTGGCTTCGCCCAGTCCACTGGAACGGTTACCTTGCCACAGCGCAGGCCACCACAGTTGGTGGTGACGAGTTTTTGGCTGTAAATCGAGGCCGTGCTGGCGGCCTGAGCACTACTGGAAGGTTGCGCGCAACCGGAAACGGTTACCGCTAAAAGAATTGTGGCGAAAGTTCCAAACAGTTTCTTGAACATTTATCTCCTTCTTAGAGTCGAGGCTAGCGCATCCAAAACTGTCGAATCCTTGACGTTTCGGTTGATTCTGGCTCGGGCCTGCTCGATTGCATCGAGTTTGGTGATGGTTTGGGGTGAGGTGCTATTGCTGGCGAGGTCGGTTAGTTCCTTGGCCAAATCGTCGTTGACCAGCTCGACTCCCCCACCGAGTTGCAGGGTCAAGACGTCTCGGTAGAGGGCAAGAAGGTCAACAAATATGCGGTCGAGGGCGTCGCGAAGGCT
Source organism: Actinomycetota bacterium (assembly GCA_009698805.1). Taxonomy (GTDB): domain Bacteria; phylum Actinomycetota; class Actinomycetes; order Actinomycetales; family Microbacteriaceae; genus Rhodoluna. Next base: position 3,741 of record WLPL01000047.1, read on the forward strand.
TCGGCTGTTGCGTCGCTTTTGGGCCTCTTCTAAGGCCTTGAACTCGGTTCTGAACCCAACAGGGATTGGGTCAGCAGGGGTCAGGCCAATGCTGTGAAGTAGGGCGGTGCGCTCCTCTTCATCCTTCTCTTTGGCGAGCGAAAGGGCGTCTTTCTTGGCGAGGTCTAGCCATCGCTCTGAGGCGATTACGGCATCGGTTACGTCTGAGATCTTGATCGCGGCAAGCAGGGTTTCGCGCCTGCGTGATCGAGCTTCGGGGCTAGTGGCTAGACGCCTCGACATGCCAACGTGGCTCTGCGCCTCGGCGGCGGCCTGACGAGCGAGTTTCGGGTCAATTCCGTCGCGCTCGATAAGAAGCCTTGCCACGTCGTCCACGGCGGGCACCTTGAGCCCGACCCTGCGAACTCGCGACCTGATCGTCGGCAGCATGTCTACTTCGGAAGGCGCGCAAAGAATCCAAATCGTGTTTGCGGGCGGTTCTTCGAGAGTTTTTAAGAGGACGTTGGATGCGGTTTGGTGCATTCGATCGGCGTCTTCGATAATCAAGATCTTGAATTTTCCTAGCGCCGAGCCGAAGGCAGCCGATTGCACCAGCTCGCGGATCTCGGCGACCGCGATCTGCACCTTGTCGGTGCTCAAAACTGCGATGTCGGGGTGGGTGCCGGCCTTGGCAAGCGTGCAGGAGTGGCAGGTTCCACAACCTTCGTCTTTGCACTGCAGTGCGGTGGCGAAAGCGAGTGCCAGGTTGCTGCGACCAGAACCCGGTGGGCCCGTGACCAACCAGGAGTGGAAGACTCCCTGATCGCGGCGCTTTACCGCGAGGGCCACCTGACCGACGGCTTCTTCTTGCCCAGCGAGTTCGTCCCAGATTGGAGCAAGACTCATGAAAGCGACTCTGAGACTCTCGCCCGAATAAGCTTTTGGATTTCGTCTTTGCTTAGGGTTGCGTCGATAACCAAGAACCGCTCGGGCTCGTTGGCGGCGAGTTCTAGGTAGCACTTACGCACGGCCGAAAAGAACTCGATCTTTTCGCGTTCGAGACGGTCGGGTTCGGTTCCGGTTTGGTCGCGTCTGTCTCTGGCCACAGCCGGGTCGAGATCGAGCAAGACGGTGACGTCTGGGAGCAGTCCATTGGTTGCCCAGAGAGAAAGGTCGCGAATCTCTTTGGTCTCGAGCTCTCGCCCAGCGCCCTGATAGGCAACTGACGAGTCGAGGTAACGGTCGACGATAACCACCTTGCCGGCTTCGAGAGCCGGGCGAATCTTGGTGGCAACGTGGTGGGCTCGGTCGGCTGCGTAGAGCAGAGCTTCGGCTCTAGGAGCTACGTCGCCCTTGCGGTGAAGCAGTAGGTGACGGATCTCTTGGCCAAGTTCGGTGCCGCCTGGCTCGAGCGAGCGAACAACCTCGCGGCCGCGTTCGCGCACAAACTCCTCGAGAGCGTCGGCCTGGGTTGACTTGCCCACGCCGTCGATTCCCTCAAACGAGATGAACAGTCCAGCCACTACTTCTTCTTTCGCGAACCGGCTTTGACGACGCGTGTTGCGGTTCGAACCTTCTTGGCCTTCGCCGGCGCTTGACCAGGTTCTAAACCTAGTTTCTCACGGCGAATGGCTAGAAGCTCGAACGCGCGATCTGGAGCCATCTCTTCGAGCGACTCCTCCTTAGGCACGGTCGCGTTTACAAAGCTGTCGGTTACGTATGCGCCGAACTGCCCAGTCTTGGCGTAAACCATTCCCTTTGATTCGGGGTCTTCACCGAATTCGCGCAGCGGGGTCGCAGCGGTTCTGCGCCCGCCATACTTCGGCTGAGTGTAGATTTCGAGTGCTTCTTCGAGCGTCAACGAAAAAATCTGGTCCTCGCTAGAAAGCGTTCGCGAATCGGTTCCCTTGCGAAGGTATGGCCCGAACTTGCCGTTTTGGGCGGTGATGTCGCTGCCGCTTTCTGGGTCGACGCCAACCACACGGGGTAGCGAAAGCAACTTCAGCGCGGTTTCGAGGTCGAGGGTGTGCGGATCCATGGTCTTGAACAGCGACGCGGTCTTCAGTTTCGCTGCCTTCTCGTCGTCGAGGACAATGTATGGGCCAAAGCGACCGACCTTGAACAGGATGTTATGACCAGATTCGGGGTCGACACCTAGGACGCGATCGGTGACCACTGGCGCGTCAACAAGCTCCTGCGCCTTAGTCGGGGTCAGTTCGTCTGGCGCTAACTCTTCTGGAATGTTGACGATTCGACGACCGTTTTCGTCGGCTCCGTCGACGTCTGGAGCACCGAAAACCTCAAGGTAAGGGCCGTATTGGCCGGTACGAAGGGTGATTGTGTCGGTGATCGACATCGAGTTGATTGCTCTCGGGTCCTGGTCGAGGATGTTCTCGGCGGTTGGCTGCAGCCCGACCATGTCGCCGCCCCCGAAGTAGAAATTCTTCAGCCAGTCGTTGCGGTCAACCTCGCCATCAGCGATGAGGTCGAGGTCTTCCTCCATCTTGGCGGTGAACTTGTAGTCGATCAGCTTGCCGAAGTTTTCTTCGAGGAACCTGGTCACCGTGAAGGCGATCCACTCTGGAACCAGAGCCTGGCCACGTTTCGAGACGTAACCCTTGGCGATGATGTTCGACATAATCGCAGCGTAGGTCGATGGCCGGCCGATGCCGTCCTCTTCGAGAGCCTTGACCAAGCTGGCTTCGGTGTAGCGAGGAGGTGGTGAAGTCTGGTGATCTTTGGCGTAGATGTTCGAAATCTTCACCGCTTGACCAACTTCGAGGTTTGGCAACTTCGCCTCTTCGTTATCTTCGGCGTTGCGAGTTTCGTCCTGGCTTTCTTCATAAGCGGCCAAGAAACCCTTGAACGTGATGACGGTTCCACTCGCGGTGAACTCTGCTGTGCGACCGTCGGCTAGCGGGCCAACCGCGATGCGAACGGTAGTTGTCGAAACCTTGGCGTCTTGCATCTGCGAGGCGACGGTGCGCTTCCAGATCAGATCGTAAAGCTCTAGGGCTCTCCCGTGCAGCACGCTAGCAAGCTCGCTCGGGCGCTTGAACTCTTCGCCGGCAGGGCGAATCGCCTCGTGCGCCTCTTGAGCGTTCTTAGACTTGCCCGTGTAAACACGTGGACTGTCGGCGACCAGCTCGGAGCCGAACATCTCAGCGGCCTGCTTGCGAGCCGCGGCAATAGCTTGGCTCGAAAGGGTAGGCGAATCGGTTCGCATGTAAGTGATGTGGCCGTCCTGGTAGAGCGACTGCGCGGTGTCCATGGTCTGCTTGGCAGACATGCGTAGCTTTCGTGAAGCCTCCTGCTGGAGGGTCGAGGTGGTGAATGGCGCGGCTGGTCGGCGGGTGCTCGGCTTGGCTTCAACCGATGTCACGACCACTTTCACGGCTGGGTTTGAGATCGCGCCGGCTAGAGTAAAAGCCGCCTCTTTATCGAGCAGCATCACATCGGCCGTCAACTGACCCAGGTCGTTGAACGAATCACCGGTGGCAATTCGCTTGCCGTCGACCGAGAGCAATTTGGCTTCGAATTCGTTGTCGCCAGTCTTCTCGGTGTCGAAGGTTGCCTTGACGTCGTAGTAAGCCGCAGAAACGAAGGCCATGCGTTCACGTTCGCGCTCGACAACAAGACGAACGGCTGGTGACTGCACGCGCCCAGCGCTCAGCCCGCGGTTGATCTTGCGCCAAAGCACCGGCGAAATCTCGTAACCGAACAGGCGGTCGACGATTCGGCGGGTCTCCTGAGCCTGGACCAAGTCTTCATCTAGTGGACGAGTGTGGTCTAGTGCACCCTGAATCGCCTCTTTGGTGATTTCGTGGAACACCATTCGCTTGACTGGAACCTTAGGCTTTAGCACCTGTAGCAGGTGCCAAGCGATAGCCTCACCCTCTCGGTCTTCATCTGTTGCCAGGAAGACTTCGTCTGCGTCTTTCAACGCGGCCTTCAGCTCAGTGACGGTCTTCGACTTACCAGCGCTGATCGCGTAATACGGTTCGAAGTTGTTTTCGATGTTGATCGCAAACTTACCGAACGGGCCTTTTTTGAGTTCCTTTGGCAGGTCACGAGGCTCGACTAGCTCGCGAATGTGACCAACCGAGGCAAGGACTGTGTAGTCGCTGCCAAGGTATTTCGAGATCGTTTTCGCCTTTGCGGGCGACTCAACGATTACGAG
>WLPL01000048.1 GCA_009698805.1 Actinomycetota bacterium
CACCCCCCCCCCCGCCTCCGCATTTAGTTCTTTGAAACTAGTTGATCTTTGCGATTTGCTGTAGCGCGGTTACCTTCAGTGCACCGGTTAGTGGCACGTAACCAAGAGCTGCACCGTGTGCTGGCATGCATGAGTTGACTACGTAGGTGAACCAGTCGTGAACGGCTCGGCCGGCTTCGGTGTTGGTTGCACGAGGAGCGATACCGTAGCTAACGATTGATAGCTGGTAAGCACCGGCGACCTTCTTGGTGAAGTCGATCGTCAGGGTGCCGTCGGTGCGCTGGCTAGCAACGTCAACGATCGCGGTCTGTGCGTTCAGGAACTTCGCGGCAGCTGCTGCGGTTGGTAGTACGTACTGACCAGATGCGTTCTTCAGCGAAACCTGACCAACCTTGGCCGAAACGGCGTCTGATAGGTCGAAGTAACCGAATGCGTACTTGGTCGACTGTAGCTTGTCAGCGATGATGGCCGAAGTGGTTTTGGCGAATGCGCCGACCGCCAAGGTACCAGCGCTGTTACCAGCGATGCCGTCAGAAGCGTCTAGAAGATCCTTCGAGTCGGCAACCCACTGTGCAGGCTGACCGGTGACGTTTAGGTTCTGAGCTAGGTAGGTGGTGAGGTTCGCGGTGGTTCCCGAACCAGAGGTGCGGTAGTAAACCTGGATGAACTTGGCCGGAAGGACCTTGCCTGGGTTTAGCTTCTTGATGCTTGTCGAGTTCCAGGTTCTGACGGTGCCCTTGAGGATTGCTGACACGGTTGCTGCGTCAAGCTTTAGACCTGCTGGGATTCCGCTGTTTGCGTTGTAAGCGAAGACAACTGGTCCACCAAGGATTGGAACCATGGTGTAGCTAGCTGGCTGTGTATCGGTCGACTTGTATAGGCCGTCTGATGCAGCCCACTTGACGTTACCCGCTGCCATCTCAGAGCGACCGGTACCAGAACCGGTTGAGGTGTAAGAAACGGTGTCGTTTGAGTCTGGGTCGTAGTGCGAGAGGCAGTACTGAAGTGCGTTGTTGGCGAAGGATGAGCCCTTGCCGGCGATCGAAGTTGCGGTTACTGCCTGCGCAGCCGAGCCACTTAGGGCAAGACCAGCGAGAACTGCGACAGCTGAAACAACTGCTACTAGCTTCTTGTGCATTTTTCTCCTTGTGAGTTGGATGTCGCTTACCGACTCTCTTAGTAAAGGTCGACTGAAATAACTAGGGGTATCGCCTTGGTAGATGTCAGCCGAAGTTCGGATTAACTTTTGGTTAACCGATTTAGCCGAAGTGACCGTTGACGTAGTCGTTGGTGCGCGGATCAATCGGGGTGTTGAAGAGGTCCTCGGTGCGGCCAAACTCCACCACGACTCCCGGGGTGTTTTCGTCGGCCAGGAAGAACGCGGTCTGGTCGGAGACGCGCTGAGCCTGCTGCATGTTGTGAGTGACGATGACGATGGTCATGCTCGCAGACAATTCTTGGATTGTCTCCTCGATGCGACGGGTTGAACCCGGGTCGAGAGCCGAGCAAGGCTCGTCCATTAGAAGAACCTCTGGGTTCATCGCTAGCGAGCGAGCGATGCAAAGACGTTGCTGCTGACCACCCGAGAGTGAAAGTGCCTGGTCACCGAGTCGGTCTTTGACCTCGTTCCAGATCGAGGCGCGACGCAGCGAGGTCTCGACCAAGTCATCGGCATCGGTAATCTTGCGACCAGAAAGCTTGAGCCCAGAAAGAATGTTTTCGCGAATGGACATGGTCGGGAACGGGTTTGGCTTTTGAAACACCATACCGACTTTGATGCGGACATCAACTGCGTCAACAGACGAGTCGTAAATGTCCTGGCCATCGAGTAGCACCCGACCCGCTAGACCTGCGCTAGGAATTAGCTCGTGCATCCGGTTCAGGGTTCGCAGAAAAGTCGATTTACCACAGCCCGAAGGGCCGATAAGTGCAGTCACCTGGTTGGCTGGGAACACCAGGTTGATGTCTTGCAAAACCTGACGCTCGCCAAACCAGACACTGATGTCTTCGGTGCTGAGAGTCGATGCACTTGCTGTCGTTGAGTTCATCATCACTTTGCTTTCTTACTGGTCTTGAGGGATTTCTTTCGTCCGAGGATTCTCGCGGCGCCAAAGAGGATACCGACAAAGATCAACAGCACCAGAGCCGCTCCCCAGGCGCGCTGCTGTGACGACGAGTAGCTCGAACCGAGGAAGTTGTAAACGTAGGTCGGTAGCGAGGCCATTGGCCCGATGAAAGGGTTCAGGTTGGTCGTGTTGTTCATGTTGGTGGTCAAGATCAACGGAGCGGTTTCGCCGACGATGCGAGCAAGACCCAGCAGCAAGGCTGTCAAAATACCGCTCTTGGCAGCCGGCAAAATTACCTGGAAAAACGCCTTGTGGTTTGGAGCTCCGAGTGCCAGAGCAGCCATTCGAAGATCGGCTGGGACGAGCCGCAACGACTCCTCGGCAACACGAGCCACCGTTGGCAGCATCAGCGGGAACAGAGCAAGCGCGCCGGTTAGCCCCGAACGCTCGAGGTGGGTGAACTGCATGACGGCAAGGATGAACAGACCGGCAACGACCGATGGCAATCCAGCCAGCGACTGGGTCACGGTTCTAACCACGCCGCGCATCTTCGATTGAGACTGAGTCAGGTAAACCGCCATCGCGATGCCTAGCGGAACGGCCGCCACCGTGGTCAGCAGAACAATCAGGATCGTGCCGAGGATCGCGTGGCCCACACCACCGTATTCGAGTGACGTGGTGGTTCCGACATAACGGTTGTTCTCGTAGATGAAGTGCGGGGTGAGCGCCTTGAATCCCTCAAAGATCACCGAGCCGAGAACCGAAAGCAATAGAACTAGGACGAGCGTTGAGAAGAAAATCGTGAAGAAAATCAACAGGGCGTCGCCTAAACCGCGCTTCTTCGCCTTCAACCAGCCGAACACGCCAACAACGATTACCTGGATTGGCAAGAACACGCCGATCAGGCCGATGGAGAAGTCGAAGCCTCCGAGAATTACAAAAAGCGCTCCGATTGCAACCGGGATGGTCGACACCAAAGCCAGCTGAACCTTGAAGTTGAAGCTGCTTTGCGCCCATGGTTTGCGATTCATCGAGGTCAATTCTTCCTCCAGGGCTGCGCGCGATTCACGATAAACGATGCCACCATGTTCACCGCGAGTGTGACTAGGAAGATGACCAAACCGGCCGCCATCAGGCCGTGGAACTCGCTGCTGCTGGCCTCACCAAATCGAGCCAAAATCCAGGACGCAACTGCGCCACCTCTTGACTCCAGCACCGAGAAAAAGTTGATCTTGAAAGAGAGCTGCAGCACGTAGAGAATCGCTACTGTTTCGCCGAGAGCGCGGCCGAGACCGAGCAGGATGCCTCCGATGATTCCGCTCGAGGAGGTTGGGAGGATCACCTTGCGAAAGACGCTAAAGCGGCTGCCGCCGAGAGCCACGGCGCCGTTGATAAGGCCGTCGTCCATTTGGCTGAAGATTTCTCTTGTGACCGAGGTGATGATTGGGACGATCATTACTGCGACGATCCAACCCGCGATGAAAGGCGAGTCGGTGAAAGCCGAATTCGGGTCCTTGACGTGAAAGATGGGGATCCAACCGAGCAGTTGGTTGGAAATCTTGGCCCAGCTAATTGCCACCGGCGTGAAAACCGCGATGCCCCAGAGTCCGATTACGACCGAGGGTAGAGCTGCTAGGAGATCGATGATCGTGGTGGCAACCCTGGCAGCCGGCTTGGGCAGCAGGTAAACGATTAGGTAGGCTGCCGAAATCGCCATGGGAGTTGCTAGCAAGACACCAGAGAATCCGACCAAAATCGAACCCCAGAGCATGGGCCCAAGTTGCATCACCGGGTTCTTGGCATCGGGGTTCCAGATATCCCCGAAGATGAATGAGATTCCTTGGCTGCTCAGGGTCGGCCAAGCGTTTACGAATAGGAACACGACGATGAGAGCGACCAGGACGAAAGCGAAGTTTGCAGAGATTGCGGTTGCTCTATAGAACCACTTGTCGCCCTTGCTAAGTGGGCCGGCGGCTAGTTTGCGTCGCTGAGGCAGTTCGGAGCCGCTCTTCTGGTCTATAGCCATAACTCAATGCTGGTCAGCGCGTCTAAATAGAACCTTTTGCTGAGGTTAACGGGGGGTGAATAACTAACCGAACCAAATGGTGAACATCCGAAGAAACATGACCGAAATAGTCAATCCGGCAAGCCCTAAAATGATGGTCGCATTCTTGGTTTTTTCGGCAATTGCTAGAGCTGCTCCCCCGATTGGCACAACCAAAGCGACCAAAAGGTAACCAAAAAACTCAGGTAGTGAACCAGCAGGGTTAGCCCCCGAAATCAAAACCCAGACGGTGATTACTAACTGAGCCAAAACCAGCAGCTCGACCAACCCGGTTGCCAACAAGCTTGCGGCTTTTAGCTTCAGCCCGAATAGCCCCAGCAGCAGGTTGACTCCCCCTACGCCCAGGGAAATACCCATGAACCAGAACGCTTGTGCGGCAATCACTTCGTGACCGCCGGAAACACCACGAGCGACTTGTATTGCGATCCGGAGCGGGTGAGCATCGCCATCAGGCGACCACTCGGCGCGAAAGCGGCTACCGGCTCCGAAAGCTTTTCGCCGGCTTTGAGCCGCTTGCCGTGAATTAGATCGAGCGCCTGCTGTTCGTCAAGCTCTAGACAGGCAAATTGACTCCTGGCGGCAACCTCCATAGAGGTGACTTCAAGGGCGTCCTCTAGGGTTTTGGCGTCTTCGAGGCGATAAGAACCGATTCTGGTGCGTCTAAGAGCAATCAGATGCCCACCAACTCCGAGGGCTGCGCCTAAATCTCGAGCCAGGGCGCGAATGTAGGTGCCCGAAGAGCAGTCGATAACCACATCGAGGTCAACAAAGGAGCCTTCGCGGCGAATTGCCAGGACGTCGAACCGTGAGATCGTGACCTGCCTCGCCGCCAATTTCACTTCGTCTCCCCCTCGCACCAAGGCATAGGCGCGCTCGCCGTCTACCTTGATGGCGCTGACCGAAGATGGCACCTGCATGATTTCACCGGTGAGTGGTTTGATGGCTTCGGTAATCTCGTCGTCGGTGACGTGTGAGGCGTCCGCGCTCGAGATGACCTCGCCTTCGCGATCGTCGGTCACTGTTGAAGCGCCGAGGCGAATAGTTGCCTCATAGGTCTTGTCTTCGCCAACCAGAAAGGTGAGCAGCTTGGTGGCTTGCTCGATACCGAGAATCAAAAGACCGGTGGCCATCGGATCAAGGGTGCCGGCGTGACCGACCCGCCTGGTGTTCGCCATGCGACGAACCCGAGCAACCACATCATGACTGGTGTGACCCTCGGGTTTGTCGATCAGGGCTAGGCCTTGGAGCATTTAGCTCTCGTCTTCGTCGTGACTCTTGGGCTCTTTATAGGGGTTTTCGTCGCCGGCAAACTCGGCCTCGGCGGCTAAGCGGGCGATTTCGGCATCGCGAGCCTTGGCTTCGGCCAAAACATCGTTCAGATGAGCGGCAACCTCGGGCACTTCGTCAGTGACAAACTCGATGGTCGGGGTCAGTCGAATCGATAAACCGCGACCAACTTCGCGACGCACAATGCCGCGATTCTTTTCGATGATTGCCGCCGACTGTTTCTTGTCTTCATCGGAACCGAAAACGGTGTAGAAGATTTTCGCGTGCTGAAGGTCGGGGGTTACTCGCACGTCGGTGATCGTGACAAAGCCTAGATCCGGGTCTTTTACGGCCCGTTCTAGCGCCTCGGCAACCAAAACCTTGATGCGCTCGGCCAGTTTTCTGGCTCGTGCGTGATCAACCATGAACTGCTCCTAGACTCGCGGCTTTTCGCGCATTTCGTAGGTCTCGATGATGTCTTCGAGCTCGAGATCGTTGAAGTCACTGAGTCCGATACCACACTCGAAGTCGGTCTTGACCTCGTTGGCGTCGTCCTTGAAGCGCTTCAGCGACTCGATCTTCTGACCCTCGGCGATTACTTCGCCGCGGCGAAGAACACGAGCCAGCGCGTTGCGCTTGATCGAGCCAGAGCGAACGATCGAACCGGCGATGGTGCCGACCTTCGAAGACTTGAACAGTTCGCGAACCTCTGCGGTACCGAGCTGTGCTTCTTCGTATTCCGGCTTGAGCATGCCCTTAAGTGCATTCTCGATGTCTTCAAGCGCTGCGTAGATGACCGAGTAGTGACGAACGTCGACACCCTCGCGATCTGCGCGCTCCTTCGCCTTGTTGTCTGGGCGAACGTTGAAGCCAATGATGATTGCGTTGTCGACAGTTGCCAGGTTGACGTCCGACTCGGTAATCGCACCGACACCGCGGTGGATGATTCGAAGCTGAACGCTGTCGTCGACCTCGATCTTGAGCAGGGCGTCTTCGAGGGCTTCAACAGCACCCGAAACGTCACCCTTGATGACGAGGTTGAGCGATTCGACCTTGCCCTCTTCGAGAGCCTTGGTGAAGTCTTCGAGCGAGACGCGCTTGCGAGTCTTGGCAAGCAGAGCGTTGCGGTCGGCAGCTTCACGCTTTTCGGCGATCTGGCGAGCCTGGCGCTCGTCTTCTGCCACCACGAAGGTGTCGCCGGCGCGAGGCACCGACTGAAGACCTAGAACCTGAACCGGACGGCTTGGGCCAGCCGATTCGAGTGCGTCGCCGTTTTCGTTGAACATGGCGCGGACGCGTCCGTGAGCTGCACCGGCAACGATCGAGTCACCGACCTTCAGGGTTCCGGTCTGGATCAGCACGGTAGCAACCGAGCCACGACCCTTGTCGAGGTTGGCTTCGATGGCAACACCGCGAGCGTCGCGGTTCGGGTTCGCACGGAGGTCCAGGGCGGCGTCTGCGGTGAGCAGAACTGCGTCTAGAAGCTCAGGGATTCCCTGACCGGTCAGCGCCGAAACGTTTACGAACAAGACGTCGCCACCGTATTCCTCGGCAACCAAGTTGAACTCGGTTAGCTGCTGGCGGATCTTGTCTGGGTTTGCGCCATCCTTGTCGACCTTGTTCACGGCGACAACGATTGGCACACCAGCCGATTGGGCGTGGTTCAAGGCCTCAATGGTTTGAGGCATGACGCCGTCGTCGGCGGCAACAACCAGGATCGCGATGTCGGTAACCTGCGCACCGCGGGCACGCATGGCGGTGAACGCCTCGTGACCAGGTGTGTCGATGAACGTGATTGCGCGATCGATACCGTCGTGCTCCGCGTGAACCTGGTAAGCACCGATGTGCTGGGTGATTCCTCCGGCTTCACCGGCCTGAACGTTTGCGTTACGAATCGTGTCTAGCAAGCGAGTCTTACCGTGGTCTACGTGACCCATCACGGTGACAACCGGTGGGCGCGCGGCGAGGTCTTCGTCGTCTTCGTCCAATTCGGTCGAGATGTCTAGGCCGAACGAGTCGAATAGTTCCTTCTCTTCGTCCTCAGGTGACACAACTTCGATGCGGTAGCCGAGCTCGACACCTAGAATCTCGAAGGTTTCGGCGTCTAGCGAGGCGGTTGCGGTAGCCATTTGACCGAGGTGGAATAGCACCGTGATCAACTGACCGGCATTGGCATCAATCTTGTCTGCGAAGTCCTGGATGCTTGCTCCACGACGAAGACGAATGACGGTAGAGCCGTCGCCACGAGGC
>WLPL01000049.1 GCA_009698805.1 Actinomycetota bacterium
GCTTGGCGAAATCGCCAACAAATTTGGCTCCCAGATACTTGTCCTATCTCTCGATCTGAAACGCAATGCGCGCGCCACCTCAGGCTTCACGGTGACCTCGCACGGCGGAAGAACCGATACGAGTCTCGACGCTATCGAGTGGATCAAAAGGGCTCAGGAGCTTGGCTGTGGCGAGCTGCTAGTCAACAGCATCGACGCAGACGGAACGCTCGACGGCTTCGACATCGAACTTCTCGAGGCGGTTAAGTCGTTTAGTCGAGTGCCAGTCATTGCTTCAGGAGGCGCCGGTAGCGCCCAAGACTTCGTTGCTGGCGCAAAGGCCGGAGCCGACGCTTTGCTCGCCGCCTCAATTTTTCACGACGGTAAAGTTACGATTCAAGAAGCGAAAGCGGCTCTCAGAGCCGCCGGTTTTGAGACGAGGTAGCGTGCGCGCAGACGAAATCAAGTGGAACGATCAGGGCCTGGCTCCTGCAATCGTTCAGTCGAGCGCTTCCAAGCGCGTGCTGATGCTTGCCTGGATGAACCGCGAGTCTCTCGAGCTGACCGTTCGAACGGGTCAGACCGTGTTCTTCTCGAGATCGCGACAAGAACTTTGGCACAAGGGGGCTTCGAGCGGCAACGTTCAGGTCGTCGACCGGATCGAAATCGACTGCGACTCGGACGCAATCCTGCTACAAGTAACCGAGGCTGGCCCAGCCTGCCACAATGGCACAGAATCCTGCTTCGACACGGCAACCTTGGGCGGTGCTGAGTAGTGGTCGCCAAGTTCACGTTCGAAGAGGTCGCCCAGCAGGCCAAGACGCATCGAGTGATACCGGTAATTGAGACGCTGTTCGCTGGCTCGGTTACTCCTGTAGGGCTATTTCAAAAGCTTTGCGCTGGCAGAACGGGAGCGTTCCTTCTTGAATCCGCCGACCAAGGAGTTTGGTCTCGCTACTCGTTTATCGGCGTCAACGCTCGCGGTACGGTGACTAAGAATCCAAACACCAACGCCGTTTGGGCCGGAGGCGGCTGTGCCTTACCGAACGGCACCAACCAACTTGAACCTGCAGCTTTGGGTGCCATAGCACAGCTGCTCGAGGCGTGGTCTGCCCCCGTGATACCAGGACTGCCCCCGCTGACTAGCGGCCTAGTCGGCATGCTCGGCTGGGAGGTAATTCGCGAAATTGAACACCTACCCTCTGCGCCGGAGAGCGATTACCAAGTGCCGGACATGTGGTTCTCGATGTTCTCAGACCTTGTGATTGTCGATCACGAGACCTCAGAACTCCATTTTGTAGCGAACCTCTTCATCGAAGATGGCACCGACGACCTAGAGGCCGCTTATCGCAACGCCAGTGAACGAATCAAGCAGCTTCGAAAAGATGCCGCAAAGCCAGCGTCCCCGTTTTTAGCCAACTCCTCGTCAGACGGCGCTATCAAATGGACGCCGAACCAAACCGAGGACGCCTTCAAGAGCGCAATCGCTAAGGCTAAGGAATACATTCGCAAGGGCGATGTCTTTCAGGTCGTTCTCTCGCAAAGGTTTGACATTGAAACCGAAGCTTCGCCACTCGACGTCTACCGCGCTCTGAGAGCTCTTAATCCAAGCCCCTACATGTATCTGCTGCAGCAATCAGACGAGTCGGGAGACTACGCGATCGTTGGGTCTTCACCCGAGGCGCTTGTCACCGTCAATCAACAGCACGCTGTCATGCACCCGATCGCCGGCTCGAGGCCTCGTGGCAACACCGTTGAGCAAGACCAGGCACACGAGAAGTCATTACTGGCAGACGCAAAGGAGCGCGCCGAGCACCTGATGCTCGTTGACCTCGCCCGTAACGACCTCTTGAAAATCTGTGAGCCCTCATCAATCGCGGTCACAGAGTTCATGGCTGTGCACCGGTTCAGCCACATCATGCACCTGGTCTCGACGGTTGAAGGTCAGATCGCCAAGGGAAAATCGGCCGTCGAAGTTTTCAAAGCCACGTTCCCGGCCGGTACCCTTTCGGGAGCACCAAAACCTCGAGCTCTCGAAATTATCGATGAGCTAGAACCTAGCAATCGCGGCCTATTCGGGGGAGTGGTCGGCTACTTTGACTTTGCCGGCTCGGCCGACCTAGCGATCGCCATTCGAACCGCCTTCATTCGTGATGGAGTAGCGAGAATACAGGCAGGAGCGGGCTTGGTGCTCGACTCCGACCCCGAAAGTGAGTACCAGGAAACCAAAGCCAAGGCCTCAGCGCCTGCAAAGGCAGTGGCCCTGGCGGCCGGTTTCGAAACGGAATGAAACTTCAGCTTCGCGTTACCTTGCTGCTAATCGTGGCACTCGCCATCTTTGGCTCGCTCGACTGGCAGAGCGCAACCGTCATCGAGCCGTCTAGGGACATCGCGATCAACGGATTCGCGGCACTCCCGCAGTTGGGATTGGTAATCGCAATCCAACTGCTTCTCCTTTTCGGCTCACGCTACTGGTCAAGAACCCCCGGTCTGATAGCCGTTGTTATCGGATTCACGCTCAGCGCGCTGGCGATCTCGCCGGTTTTCGCATTACTGTTTGGCGAACCCCAATTGCTACAGAACCAAATCGCAGCGTTGACCGGGATTGCAGATTTTCAATCACAACTGGAGGGCGTCAAAGGGTTGCACACTCAAAATACGTTCATCGCTCTAACGGCGGTTGCTGCCTGCCTGGCGGCTGTTTGGAGTCTTCGGCTTCCCTTCGTCAAAAGACACAGCTCCGGTAGCAAAAGCGCCGATGGTGAATGGCTAAACTAGTTGGGAACGAGGAGATTCAAATGTCTACAGACCACCCGGAAGATACCAACCACGGCGACTCGATTGCAGCTTGGACGTCGGTAATTGTCATCATGATTGCCGTTGCCGGTGCGACGGTTAGCTACCTAATCGGGTTCGACGGTGGCGTCCTCGCCTCTGGTGTAGCAATTCTCGTCGGCATCGCGCTTGGCCCGATTCTCAAAGCTCTCGGTTTGGGCCTTAAGAAGTAGTGTTAGCCGACCTTTACGCCGGCTCATTAGAAGACGCAAAGACGCGCCTCGCAGAGACGTCACTTTCAGAACTTGAATCACTCGCCGCTGCCGCAAAGCCAGCACTGGACGCACTCACACAGCTTGCAGGGGGCACCACGGTCAAGGTGCTCGCCGAAATCAAACGCGCAAGCCCGTCACGCGGAGACCTCAACTCCATTGAAGACCCAGTTGCTCTAGCCCAAACCTACGAGCGATTTGGTGCATCGGCCATCTCCGTTTTGACCGAAGAGCGAAAATTCAAGGGTTCGCTTGCCGATCTTCGCGCCGTGCGCGATGCCGTTAGCGTTCCACTGCTTCGAAAAGACTTTATCGCCACCGAACAACAGGTGCTTGAGGCTAGAGTCGCAGGCGCGGACTTGGTGCTGCTGATCGTGGCGGGTCTTGACCAGGCAACCCTGCGGCAACTCTACGATCTCACGATCCAGCTCGGAATGACGCCGTTTATCGAGACACACTCACGCGCTGAGGTCTTGAGGGCACTCGAGCTAGAAGCGAAGCTCATCGGCGTGAACGCACGCGACCTAACCACCTTTGAAACCGATCGAAACCTATTCGGCGAGCTAGTCGAGATCTTCCCCTCGGATGTAGTGAAGGTGGCGGAGTCGGCCGTTCGAAACCTTGCCGACGTTGAGCACTACGCGGCGGCAGGGGCAGACGTTGTATTAGTCGGCGAAGCGCTGGTAACAAACGATGCCGAAAAGCTGCTAAGCGAATTCGTAGCGGTTGCGAAAGTCTTAAACTAGGGAGATTATGAGCGAGTCACTGAGGGCGCAAACCGGACCGTATTTCGGCGAATTCGGAGGACGCTTCGTGCCCGAATCTCTGATAGCAGCGCTCGACGAGCTTGAGGCAACCTATAAGGCGGCCAAGAGCGATCCCGCATTTAGAGCCGAACTCGCGGAGCTGCACAAAAACTACACCGGACGACCTTCGATCATCACCGAAGCGAAGCGATTTGCAGAGCACGCCGGGGGAGCGCGAATCCTACTCAAGCGCGAAGACCTCAACCACACCGGTTCGCACAAGATTAACAACGTACTCGGTCAGGCTCTGCTAGCCAAGAGAATGGGCAAGAAGCGAATCATCGCCGAAACAGGTGCCGGTCAGCACGGAGTGGCGAGCGCTACCGCGGCAGCGCTATTCGGCTTGGAATGCGTCGTCTATATGGGCCAGGTAGATACCGAACGCCAGGCGCTGAACGTAGCTCGAATGAAACTCCTCGGCGCCGAAGTTGTTCCTGTGACCACCGGTAGCAAGACCCTAAAGGACGCGATCAACGAGGCATTGCGCGACTGGGTCACCAACGTCGACACAACTCATTACTTGCTCGGCACGGTTGCCGGCCCGCACCCGTTCCCAGAAATGGTGCGCGACTTTCACTCGGTCATTGGCAACGAGGCCAGAGAACAGATGCTTCGTGACTTTGGTGGACTCCCGACTGCTGTCGCAGCCTGCGTCGGTGGTGGTTCGAATGCCATCGGCATTTTCCACGCGTTTCTGGACGACGAAAACGTGCGACTCTTTGGCTTCGAGGCCGCTGGCGACGGCATGGACACAGATCGCCACGCAGCAACGCTGAACTACGGCAAACCAGGCGTCTTACACGGCGCTAGAAGCTACCTTTTGCAAGACGAAGACGGGCAAACCGTTGAAAGCCATTCAATCAGCGCGGGGCTCGATTACCCCGGCGTTGGTCCAGAACACTCTTGGTTGAAAGACCTAGGTCGTGCCGAGTACTTCGGTATCAGTGACGCCGAGGCCATGGACGCGCTGCGCCTTATGAGTCGGACTGAGGGAATCATCCCCGCCATCGAGACCGCTCACGCTTTGGCCGGCGCGCTAAAACTTGGTCCACAGCTGGGCGAAGGATCATCGATTCTCATTAACCTAAGTGGTCGTGGCGACAAGGACATGGAGACCGCGGCTAAGTACTTCGGTTTGCTGGATGCAAAATGAGTAGGACCGCTAACGCCCTGGCCACACCAGGTGCAAAGCTCATTGGCTACTTTCCGGCAGGCTACCCAACGTTAGACGCGTCGGTTGAAGCTGCGGTTGCGATGTGCGAGTCAGGAATCGACGTCCTCGAATTTGGAGTCCCATACAGCGACCCGGTCATGGACGGTCTGGTTATCCAGCACGCCACCGAAGAGGCTCTCAGAAACGGCTTCAAGCTCAAGAATCTTTTCGACGCAGTCCGTGAAATCACCAGCCGAGTGCAAACTCCAGTTTTGGTGATGACCTACTGGAACCCAGTTTTGCAATTCGGAGTTGCCGAGTTCGCGCGTGAACTGGCTGCCTCGGGTGCCGCGGGCATGATCACTCCAGACCTGATACCCGACGAAGCCGCTGAGTGGTTGAGAATCTCCGACGAACTAGGGCTCGACCGTGTGTTTCTCAGCACTCCGACCTCTTCAGATCAGCGGGCGGCGACAACAACCAACCTCTCTCGCGGCTTCGTCTACGCGGTCTCAACCATGGGAATCACTGGCGCGAGGGAAGACCTCGACAAACTAGCCAGAGGAGTCGTCGCGAAGATCCGTAACGCAGACCCGGAACAGAAGGTTGCTGTCGGCATTGGCATTTCGACGAACGAGCAGGTCAAAGAAGTCAACGAGTACGCCGACGGTGCGATCGTGGGTTCGGTATTCGTTACTAGCTACCAGGAAGGCGGAATCGAAGCACTGAAGTCGAAAGTCCGCGAACTGGTGGCAGGATTGAACTAATCACACATAGGAGAAGCAATGCATCACCTGAGCATTCCAAGCCCACCGAGCAACAGTTTCACTGTATTCGGTTTCGACGTCCACTACTACGCGTTGTTTATCCTCGCGGGTATCGTGGCCGCACTGCTAATTGGTGTGCGTCGAATGACGCTTCGCGGAGGCGAAGGTGGCTTGATTCTCGACATCGCAATCTGGGCAGTGCCTTTTGGCATCATCGGCGGTCGCATTTTTCACGTTTTAACCCACACCGGAGACTACTTCGGCGATGGTAAGGAGCTCACAAAGGTTCTTTACATTTGGGAGGGTGGCCTCGCAATCTACGGAGCCATCATTTTCGGTCTGATTGGCGCTGCAATTGGTGCGCGATTCGCCGGGGTAAGACTCACGTCATTCCTGGACATAATCGTGCCAGGTGTAATACTGGCTCAAGGTATCGGCCGATGGGGTAACTACTTCAACCAAGAGCTATTCGGTCTGCCAACCACTCTGCCTTGGGGTTTGCAGATCGAATCCTCCAACCCCGCAATCCCTCAGGGTATGCCTTTTGGAACTGTCTACCTACCTACCTTTGCCTACGAGTTCATCTGGGATATCGTAGGTTTCGCGCTACTCATCTGGCTGGATCGCAAGTTCGAACTGCGCTGGGGCAAGCTTTTCGCCCTGTACCTGGTTTACTACTCGATCGGGCGATTCTGGATCGAAGGCTTGCGCATGGACCCGAGCGACTACTTCTTCGGCCTGCGCACAAATCAGTGGTCGGCCGTGTTTGCCGGTCTGATCGGTCTTGGTGTGATCCTTTACCAGCGCAGAAATCACACGGGAACCGAAAAGAGTGTTTACTTGCCTGGCCGAGAGCCGAGCACAGCCACTCCCGCGGAGTAACTAAGGTAGAATTAGAACCTCTTTCCTAGCAGTTTTGGGCCATTGACGTCCCTTTCGAATTTCACGATTGGAGTGCGTTATGCCATCAGTCTTTGAGCGGTTCAGCACCGCTCCAAAGGCGTCTGGGCTTTATGACCCAGCTCGCGACAAGGACGCCTGTGGCTTGGCCATGGTTGCTACCTTGCGCGGAACGGCTGGCCACGACATCGTCGAAACAGCGCTGAACGCACTGCGTAACCTTGAGCACCGTGGAGCCATCGGCTCTGACGCAGGAACCGGCGACGGCGCCGGAATTCTTACTCAGGTGCCGGACGCATTCTTTCGGTCCGTTTTGGATATTGAACTCCCCGAAGCCGGACTTTACGCGGCAGGGCTGGTCTTCGTCGACAAGCATGACGATGAGGTTTCCCTGACGTCCGCCTTCGCAAACATCGCTCTTGAAGAGGGCTTACGGGTTCTTGGCTGGCGCGAAGTTCCGACTAATCCAGAGGTACTTGGCGACTTAGCCCGCGAGGCCATGCCCCTCATTCGACAGGTTTTCGTTGGCAGTTACGAGAACTTGGTTGGCCTCGACCTGGAACGCGCTGCCTACAAGCTGCGCAAGCGTTCTGAGCTTTCGCTGGGTCTATATCACCCATCGCTCTCATCGCGAACAATCGTCTACAAGGGCATGGTGACAACTCTCCAGCTCGAACCCTTCTATCCTGACCTTTCAGACCCGTTATTCGCTTCGACTCTGGCCTTGGTTCACTCGCGATTCTCGACGAACACATTCCCTTCTTGGCCGTTAGCGCATCCTTTTAGGATGATCGCTCACAACGGCGAGATCAATACGGTAAAGGGCAACCGCAACTGGATGGCGGCGAGGCAGTCGCAATTGGCGTCCGAAGCCC
>WLPL01000005.1 GCA_009698805.1 Actinomycetota bacterium
CTTTTTTGTGAAGGATCCCTAATGTCTCGGTTACTTGTTGTTGTCGATATCCAAGTGGCTATGGTTTTGGGAGACTTCGCCGTGCCAGACTCCCAAGAGTTTTTGGCGAAGTGGGGCTCTCGAATCGACGAGGCTCGAGCGCAGGAAACACCGGTTATGTTCGTGCAGAATGACGGTGAAGAGCCATGGGACGATGCGCCAGGTCACCCGGGCTGGGAACTCTATTTCAAGCCTCTGGCAACCGAACGTGTGGTTCGCAAGACTACTCAAAACGTCTTCGAATCCAACACTTCTCTGGCAGATGAACTCAGGGTAGGGGGCTTCGATGAACTTGAGATGATTGGCCTGCAATCTGAGCTCTGCGTGTTCGAAAGTAGCAAAGGCGCGTTAACCGAAGGATTCAAGGTCGTGCTCCCCGTTGGCATGCATGCCACTTACGACGCCGACTACGGGCTTGCGGCAAATATTTCGCAGGATATTCAGCGAACGCTCGAGGAGCTAGGCGCTAGCAACAGCTAGCGGTGAACTTCGTTCACTAAGAAGTGCCAGCCCACCCACCACCAGGCGATCATGATCGCCACTCTGGTTGCGCGATGGTGCATTACCCGGTCGAACAGCTTGCCGATTGACGCGGTTTTAGATGCCGCTCGCTTGGTGATAAGCCAAGCCCCAACACCCGCAACTACGAAGCTCAGGTAGCCACAGACCGTGATCCAGTAGGTCATTTGCGAATCCCCAGACGCAAAAAGCCCCAGCCGGCGGACAACCACAAGACTACGAAGAGGCTTTGGCCCCAAACCGCATCGAGAGCCGGATCAATCAAAACCGATATGGTGGGGAACTTGGTCAGCGTGTGGTTGAGCTGACCCACGATATTGGCTGCCAGTTCCCAAACACAAATTCCAACACTCAGTGCCGCCCAAAGCGAACGAGCTCTTTTCTCGCGCAAATTCGGCTTCACCTTTTCTCCCGAATCCCTGTGCCAAACCAGCGCCAAAACTACGGGCAAGATTCCGATGAAGATTGCCGCGTGAATCGGACTGTGTCGCGGCAACAGGCTAAGAGCCAGTGCGAGGCCAATTGCGACCGGAACGCTCACCGTGTGTCGAACCTGTTCGCGATTTAGGAAGTCTCGATCGATTGCCGAAGTTGCCGCTAGGGCCACTACCAACGCACCGAGACCGAAGATTAGGGTGTCACCAAAAGAGCCTCTAAAAATCTGAAAGGCAGCTGTGATGCCGAAAAACCAAACCCAAGGGGATTTGAGAATTTTTCTGCTGGCGTTGCTCATGCTTGAAGTGTATTCGCGACGAATCGGTAGGCAACCTCTGTAAATGGGAGGACAATCGAAATATGCGCGTTTTGAGAATTCTCTCGGTGGCACTGCTGACCTCGTTGCTTTTTTTGGGTTTGGTGCCGGCCCAAGCGACTACTCCGAATCTTTACATCTACCTGGTGAGGCATGGGCAGTCGGTCGATAACGCCTCGGGTTTGCAAAGCGGTTGGTCGGCAACGCCACTAACGGCACTCGGGCAAAGACAGGCCGCAGCGATTGGCCTAAAGCTGACCGCGATTGACTTCGCGGCGACCTATTCAAGCGGTTCGGTTCGAGCCGCCCAAACCTTGACCGCGATCTTGGCGGCTAGAACCGGTAGCCTCAGCGCGCAGGTGGCACCTGAATTTCGGGAGTGGGGAGTCGGCTCATTCGATCAGAAACCAGGGTCGGTGATTCAAGCTGCCGAGGCAAAGATTTTGAAGACCAAGGCGGCAAACGTTTGGAAATTTACAGACGAGCAAAGGTTTAATGCCCTAGCCAAGGCCGACCCAACCAAGAAGACCGAAAACTGGTTGCAATTCAAGAATCGTATTTTGCTCGGTGTCTCTAAAGTGAAAGCCTCCAACAAGAGCGGTCAGGTTTTAGTTGTGAGCCACGGTTACGTAATCAAGCACCTAATCAAGCTCTTGACCGGCTCTTACACGTCACTTCCGATCAGTAACACGGCCGTAACTGTTCTTCAGTTCGCCAATGGGCGCTGGGTCTTGAAGCAGGGCCCGAGTCTTACTCCGAAAGTATTCGGAACACCGTCAAACCAGTAACCCCTTGGCGGCTTCGAGTATCAGAAGAGCCCCGAGTCTGACTGTTCGCTGGTCTGCCGAATCCATCGTGGCGTCGATCTCGGTGATGTCCATGCTTCGAACATTGGTGCTTCGAGTGATCAGGTTGGCGAAGGTCCTCAGCTCGAATGCCGAGATCCCGCCGGGTGCGCTGGCTGGGCAGGCTGGCACGAACGAGCGGTCGCAGACATCGACGTCGAAATCTACGTGCGTAGCTGGGCCGGCAACCTCGAGCGCCTGAGCGATGACATCTTCGGGGCTTCTGCGGGCGAGTTCTTCGCGCGTGATAACAGTGATTCCGAGGTCACGCGCCTGGCGCGAGTACTCGGGTGAATTCGAGAAGTCGTTTATGCCGATCTGCACGATCCGCTTCGGGTCTAGCCCAGCCTCGTCGATTAGCCTGCGAACCGGCGATCCGTTTGAGACGCCTGCTCGGATGTCGTGGTGAGCGTCGAACGTGATTAGACCGCCGTTCAGGTGACGGGCGACCGCAAAGGTGATTGAGTTGTCGCCGCCCAGGGCAATGGTGAGCCGCGCTTCTCCGGTCAGGCGAGCGGCAAGTTTGCTGGTTGCGTCCTCGTTTTGATCAGGGTTAGAGATGTCGCCAAAGTCTCGTGCGGTTAGTGATTCGAGGCTTCCGTTGCTGCTCTGGAGGCTGTAACGGCTAAGGGCGGCCCTTATTGCGGCAGGAGTTTTGTCGGCGCCGGTTGGCGAAATGCTGGTCGAATTTGCTGGCACTCCAAATACCGCGATGTCTGGCTTTGTGCCGTCATCGGGCTTCAACCAAGCGCTGGCTCTTGGCCAGTTGGCGTCCTCGCTGATGCTCATACAAAGTAGTCTGCCAGAAGCCTAGGATGTATGTCATGAGCAATGACGCACATTACCCACTGCACGCGGCAACCGGATCAACAATTACGGCGCAGGGGTGGCAGCAAGAAGCTGCGATTCGAATGTTGCACAACAACTTGGACCCAGCCGTTGCCGAACACCCCAGAGAACTAGTCGTCTACGGCGGCACGGGTAAGGCGGCTCGCAACTGGGAATCCTTCGACGCAATCGTCAAGACTCTCACCCACCTTAAGAACGACGAAACCATGCTCGTTCAGTCGGGCAAGCCGGTCGGTGTTTTTCAAACTCACGAATGGGCACCGCGCGTCCTGCTAGCGAACTCTAACCTCGTCGGTGACTGGGCTACCTGGCCGGAGTTCCGCCGCCTAGAGCAGCTCGGCCTGACAATGTACGGCCAGATGACGGCCGGTTCGTGGATTTACATCGGCACTCAGGGGATCCTCCAGGGCACCTACGAGACCTTTGCTGCGGTTGCCGCAAAACACTTCGGCGGCTCGCTGGCCGGCACGTTGACGCTAACCGGAGGCTGCGGTGGCATGGGTGGCGCACAGCCTTTGGCCGTCACCATGAACGAGGGCACCTGCCTGATTGTGGACATCGACGAAACCCGCTTGCGTCGCCGCATGGAAGACCGCTACCTCGACGAAATCGCAGACAACATCGACGACGCAATCGATCGTGTCGTGGCCGCCAAGACTGCTCGCAAGGCAATCTCGATTGGGCTGGTCGGCAACGCGGCAACCGTTTTTGCCGAACTACTAAAGCGTGACGTGCCTATCGACATAGTGACCGACCAAACTTCGGCCCACGACCCGCTTTATTACATCCCCGAGGGCGTCGAGGTCGAAGATGCTCGAGCGCTCGCCGACAAAGACCCCGAAGACTTCACCAAGCGCTCAGAAGAGTCCATGGCAAGACAGGTCGAGGCCATGGTCGGCTTCATGGACAAAGGTGCCGTGGTCTTCGACTACGGCAACTCGATTCGTGACGAAGCGCGAAAGGGCGGCTACTCGCGAGCCTTCGCGTTTCCTGGCTTCATACCTGCATTCATTCGTCCGCTGTTTTGCGAGGGCAAGGGCCCGTTCCGCTGGGTTGCTCTTTCGGGCGACAAGAAGGACATCTGGCGAACCGACCAGGCGATTCTCGACCTGTTCCCCGAAAACGATCACCTTCGACGCTGGATCAACATGGCGCAGGAGCGAGTCGCGTTCCAGGGTCTACCCGCGCGCATCTGCTGGCTCGGCTATGGCGAGCGCGACAAGGCCGGTGCCGTCTTCAACGATCTAGTCGCTCGCGGCGAGGTCAGTGCGCCCATAGTGATTGGTCGCGACCACCTGGACTGTGGTTCGGTTGCCTCGCCTTACCGCGAATCAGAGGCGATGCTCGATGGTTCCGATGCAATTGCCGACTGGCCATTGCTGAACGCGATGATCAACATCGCCTCGGGTGCCTCCTGGGTTTCGATTCACCACGGTGGTGGCGTTGGCATCGGTCGAAGCATTCACGCAGGTCAGGTCTCGGTTGCCGATGGCACCGAGCTGGCGGCTCAAAAGCTTCAGCGAGTACTAACCAACGACCCCGGCATGGGTGTCATTCGTCACGTCGACGCCGGCTACCCGGAGGCCGTCGAGGTCGCTCGTCACAAGCACGTCCACGTGCCGATGCTAGACACCGAAGAGTAAAGTGCCTACCGCCTTCACGAACATCGGTTCGCTGGTCACTAACGACCTCGAACGAGGCACAGGACTACTCGGCGAGATTGAAGACGCCGCCTTCGTAGTTGATGAAGGCAGGATTGCCTGGGTTGGTTCGGCTCTCGACCTGCCCGCGGTTGATGATCGATTCGACCTAGAGGGCAAGACGGTGATCCCGGGTTTCGTTGACTCCCACGCTCATCTCGCGTTCGCTGGGGATCGCTCAGAAGAGTTTGCCGCCCGAATGGCTGGGACGCGCTACGAAGCCGGTGGCATAAAAACTACCGTGGCGGCGACTCGCGCTGCCAGCGACGAAGAGCTGCGAAGTCAAATCGCATCGAGAGTTGCTGAGTTTCACCGTTCGGGAACCACAACTTTTGAATCGAAGAGCGGTTACGGGCTAACCGTAGCCGACGAGGCGCGAACAGTTCGTTTGAACTCAGAAGTAACCAGCGAAAGCACGTTCTTGGGCGCGCATGTTGTGCCGGCGGAATTTGCCGCCAACCCAGATGACTACGTTGACCTGGTCTGTAACGAGATGATGTTCGCTGCGGCACCTGATGCCAAGTGGATCGATGTCTTTTGCGACCGAGGGGCTTTCGACTACGACCAGGCCGAACAGGTTCTTCGAGCCGGCATGGCAGCTGGACTCATGCCACGAATCCACGCCAATCAGTTAGAAGCCGGCAGGGGAGTCGAACTTGCCGTCAAGCTCGACTGCGCCAGCGCCGACCACTGCAGTCACTTGAACGTTCGCGACATCGAACTCCTTGCCGGCAGCAGCACCGTAGCCACGCTGTTGCCGGGTGCCGAATTCTCCACTCGAGCCGAATACCCGGACGCCCGAAGGCTTTGGGGTGCTGGAGTCACAGTGGCGATTGCGACCGACTGCAACCCAGGCTCCTCGTTCACCACCTCGATGGCGTTCTGCGTCGCCGTTGCTGTGCGCGATATGCACTTCACGCCAGAGCAGGCAATCTGGTCGGCAACCAAGGGCGGGGCCATGGCCCTGCGCCGAAGCGACATCGGTGCATTCGGCCTTGGCATGAAGGCAGACTTTGTGGTCTTGGATGCTCCCAGTGCCACGCACATCGCCTACCGACCGGGCGTCGACCTTGTTGAATCAACCTGGATTTCTGGAAAAGCTGTTCATCGGAGGAACAAATGACCGTAACCATCAACCCAACCGGAATGACCATGGAGCAAGTGGTCGCGGTTGCCAGAGGTAACGAGCCGATCGAGCTGTCTCAGCAGGTGCTCGAAGGCATGGCAAAGTCTCGAGCACGCATCGACGAACTCGCCGGTGGCGAAACCCCCGTCTATGGAATCTCGACTGGTTTTGGCGCCCTAGCCAACCGACACATCGCACCAGCCGATCGCGTGCAGTTGCAAAAATCACTTATTCGTTCACACGCCGCCGGAATTGGCGCATCGGTTGAGCGGGAGGTCGTCCGAGCTCTCATGCTTCTTCGCCTAAAGACTCTCGCTTCCGGTCGCACCGGCGCTCGCCCGCTAGTTGCTGAAACCATGGCCGCAGTTCTCAACGCAGGTATCACGCCGATCGTTCACGAGTTCGGCTCGCTCGGTTGCTCCGGCGACCTCGCACCCTTGGCCCACTGCGCGATGGTTTTGATGGGCGAGGGTCGCGCGCTCGACGCCAACGATGTTGAGCGACCAGTGCTCGAACTTCTGGCTGAGGCAGGCATCACCCCGCTCGAATTACAAGAAAAAGAAGGCTTGGCGCTGATCAACGGCACCGATGGCATGCTCGGAATGCTGATTCTGGCGATTCACGACCTACGCAAGCTTCTAGACCACTCCGATGTGATTGCAGCGATGAGCGTCGAGGGTTTGATGGGCACCGACCAGGTGTTTCGCCCAGAGCTCCACGAACCCCTCCGCCCGCACCCCGGCCAAGCAAAGAGCGCGGCCAACATGTTTGCCGCGTTAGCGGGCTCCGAGATCGTTGCCTCGCACCGCCACGGAGACAACAGGGTTCAGGACGCCTACTCGCTGCGTTGCGCACCACAGGTAGCCGGCGCGGTCAGAGACACCGTCGAATACGCAGCGCTCGTCGCAACACGAGAGCTCGCAGCCACGGTTGACAACCCGGTCGTGCTGGATTCGGGTGAAGTCACCTCTAACGGCAACTTCCACGGCGCACCGGTGGGCTATGTCCTCGACTTTTTGGCGATCGCCGCCACCGACCTCGGCTCAATCTCTGAGCGCAGACTCGATCGCATGCTCGATCGCGCTCGCAACCAAGACCTACCACCGTTCTTGGCGGGCGACCCAGGCGTCGATTCAGGCCTAATGATCGCTCAGTACACGGCGGCAGGTTTGGTTAGCGACTCAAAGCGTTTGGCAGTGCCCGCGAGCGTTGACTCGATACCGTCTTCGGCGATGCAGGAAGACCACGTTTCGATGGGTTGGCACGCGGCTCGCAAGTTGCGCAAGGTAGTCGATAACCTTCGTTCGATCATCGCCATCGAGTATTTGGGCGCTGCGCGCTGCATCGATCTGCGTGCACCTCACAAACCTGCCAAAATCACGGGAGAGTATGTCGCGAGGCTTCGCAAAGTCGTCGCCGGTCACGGCCCCGACCGCTTTTTGGCCCCAGAAATGGCCGCAGCAGCGGAGCTTCTTCGTTAGGATTTTTTTATGAATTTCCTAGCAATCAACTGGGCTGCCTTTGCAGTCGTTTATCTAGTCGGCTTCATGTTCAGCGCAGTCTGGTTTGGCCCCAAGACCTTCTACCCGACCTGGTGGAAGCTCATGGGTGACCGCCCGATGCCAACACGTGACGAGCCGGACGCGACTCCCGCTATCGTCTTGTTCGGGTTAACCATGCTCGGCCTATTCGTTCAGGTAACCGCTGTGGCACTGCTTGTGCAGGTGCTTGACCTGCCGGGTGCACTGATCGGACTTGGAGTCGGGCTCGTTGCGGCTTTCGCTTCACTCGGTCACCGAATGTTCGCCCGCCACGGCATCAAGGTTTGGGCTATCGAGGTAACACCCGACGTGATCGTCGCTGTCATCGCAGGCGTCATCCTTTCTCTCTGGCGCTAGTGTCCAAAGAGGAAGTCGACTTTTATCTGGCAGGTTTGCCGGAACCGAAGCGTTCTACCCTGGAGCTACTTCGCGAGCGAATCCTGCAGGTAATCCCAGAGGCCGAAGAATGTATTTCCTACGGCATGCCCGCATTTCGCGTGAACGGCAAAGTGCTCGCGGGTTTTGCGGCCTTCAAAAATCATCTGGCTTACCTTCCGCACAGTGGCTCGGTCTTGGGCAAGTTAGATCTCTCGAATTATGAGCAAACGAAAGGGTCGCTTCACTTCCAAATCGACGACTGTCTAGAGCTGGAACTTGTAGAGAAACTAATTGCTGCGAAGCGCCTGGTTCTCTAGACGGGTGCTATTTGAGTGGCAACTCGAGGCGAATCGATAGGCCACCGAGTTTGGACTTAGACACCTCGACCTTACCGCCGAGAGAATCTGCGATGGCATCCATGATGCTCATTCCGAGGCCAGTTCCCCCGGCTTCTTTGGATCTTGACGAATCAAATCGCTTGAAGCTTCTAATGCCTTTTTGGTAAGCACCTGCGGGGAGGCCAGGTCCGCCGTCGTCTATTACTAGCAAGACTTTCTCGCCCACCTTTTTGAGAATGACTTCAACCTTCGCTTTGACTGGCACGTAGCGGCGAATGTTTGAAGTCACATTGTTCAGGAACTTTGAAACGAGTTCGGGGTCTGTCGTCATGCTCGTCTTCGAGAGGGTCAGTTTGATTGAACGTTTCGAGTCGAGGATCAAGAGGTCGTCGAAGGCTTCGCGAACCAAGGTGTCCAACTCGACCCGTTGCAAGTCGGCCGCTCCAACTTCACCGAGTCTTGCCAAAAGCAAAAGGTCTCCAACCAGGACGCTCATCTTGTCGACTTCGCGGATAATTTTCTCGCTCGCGCTCTTTCGAAGAGCCGCGTCTCCCTGGGTCAACAGTTCGCTGTAGCCACGGATCACGGTTAGCGGGGTTCTAAGTTCATGTGAGGCATCGGCTATGAAGCTTTCCATCGAGAGTTTGCTTCGCTTCTCAACCTCGAGAGCGTCGCTGAGTCGCGAAACCATTTTTCTAAGGGAGCGGGCGAGGCCGGCGATTTCAGAATTGCCTATTTTCTCGGGGATAGTGGACGTGAGGTCACCATCGGCAATTCGCAGAGCAGCGCCGTTTATGACCTTTATCGAGCGCAGGTCGCGCCTTAGCGTCAACCAAACCAGGGCAACCATGAGAGCGAGGGTGGCCAGGTAGATTGCCACTAAGCCTTGAACATTTTTGGCAAGATTCGTATTTGCGCTCGCAAATGATGTCTCGAAAACCAGGTATCCACCCTGTTTGAGTTTCAGGGTCGAAATGAGCCGGTCACCCTGCTCGATCGCTTTTCTTTGGGAGGCAAGTAATACGGCTGCCGTCGGGGCTTCGATAATCTTTGGGCCATCACTTGCAATAACGCTGAGTCTGCGTTGGGCATCAATAAAGGCGATCGAAACCGGCACCTGACTGCTTTGGGCCGATATTAGGGCGTCGTCTAGCGCGTCCAAGTTGGTTGGATCAACCATAGCGACAACGCTCTTGAGAGACTTAGAGATTACGGTTCTTTCACCTTGGTAACCGAGGACGATGGATGCCGAACCTAGGGTTGCGGCCCCTAGAGTGGCCACAAGCGCTGTCGCCAAATAAACCTTGGTGGTCAGCTTCATTAGTTATCGGAGATGGTGAAGCCCTCACCGCGGATCGTTTTTATTCCGTTCCAGTCGGCGGTGTGCAACTTTCGTCTGAGATAAGAAATATAGGTGTCGACGACGGTGGCTCCGGTGGCGAAGCCCATTCCCCAAATGTTCTCGAGGAGGTCTCGTTTTCTGACCACTTTGCCCTTGCGCTCCATCAACTCAACGAGTAGGCGGTATTCGGTGCGGGTGAGTTGGACGCGCTCGTCGTTTACCTCGACAGCGCGTTCGTCGTCGATAACTCGGATTGGGCCACACTCGAGTATTTTGCCTGCCGAGAGAAGTCCGCTTCTGCGCAAAACGGCGTTGACCCGCAGGATCAGTTCTTGCAAGACAAAGGGTTTCGGGAGGTAGTCGTCGGCGCCGGTGGTGAAGGCCTCGGCCAGATCTTTCTTTTCGGTTCTCGCGGTCAACACGATTGCCGGAATGTTGTTTCCCGCTGACCGGAGGCGCTCGAGAAGCTCGAAACCGTCGAGTTTTGGCATGTTCACATCAGTGATTAGCAGGTCTGGGAGTCGCTCTCGCAGCATCGTTAGCGCGGCGAATCCGTCACCTGCGGTGATGGTCTGGTGCCCGGCAAGTTCAAGAGCGTCGCTAATCATTTCGGCAACACCGGGTTCGTCATCGACTACAAGAATTAGGGCCATGGCTTTAGCCAACCAGAGTGCACGCGCTCTGGCAAACTCCACAGGCACCTCTAGTGAGTTTCACAAAGTATTCACAATGGTCGTGGGGTGAAATAGAGACAAGCGAAAACTCGCTCATCGAAAGGTAGAAATGAACAAGCTAACCAAAACAACGATTGCAGCAGCATTCAGCGTTTCGCTCATTATCGGCTCTGGTGCATTTGCATCCGCCCACGAAAACCGCGTTCCTTGCCCAACCGCTTCCTCCACGGCGACGAACTCGGCAGCCGACTACGCTAACGTCAGCAACGCGTACGCAAACTACATCAACGGCACTAACTCGGCCTACAACTCTTCGGTAACAGAGGCTAACCTTGCAGCCGAAGCAGCAATTGCTGCTCAAAAGGCCGTCGTAAAGGCCGCTAAGGATGCCCTAAAGGTTGCCCATGACAAGGTAGTCGCCGCAAAGCAAGCCCTAAAGGTTGATCCAACTTCGGTTGAGAAGAAGGCAGCTCTTGACGCAGCCAAAGTAGAGGCCAAAGCAGCTAAGGCAGTTGTTGAAGCGCAGCGGGCTCTTTTGAAGGCAGAACGCGATGCTAATGAGCAAGCGCACAAGGCAATTCGCAAGGCTACTTCAGACAGAACTCAAGCTCTAAAGTCTTGCCACGCACCTAAACCTCCTAAGGCAAAGGGCAAGAGAGACTAAAAGTTCTCTAGATAGTGCGAGCGGGGTTACCGATTACGGTGACCCCGTTTGCCACGTCCTTGGTGACTACCGACCCAGCTCCAACAATCGAATCGTCATGCAAGGTGACATTGCCGATGACGATTGCTCCAGCGCCAATCACGACTCGGTTGCCGACGGTTGGATGCCGCTTGCCGCTGGTAGCACTCTTAGCACCTAAAGTCACCCCGTGATAGAGAAGGACGTCGTCGCCAACCACCGCGGTTTCGCCGATCACGATGCCCATTCCGTGATCGATTACTAGTCTCCGGCCAATCTTGGCGGCCGGGTGAATCTCGATACCGGTGGAAATGCGGCCGGCGTATGCCCACATTCGAGCGAGAGTTTTGAGTCGAAGCCTCCAGAGGAAGTTTGCTTGGCGATGGTTCCAGAGAGCGTGTAGCCCGGGTGAGGTAAGAATTACCTCTAGTGCGTGACGAGAGGCAGGGTCTCTTTCGAGACCTGCCTTGATGTTTTCACCGAAACGGATGATGTTACCTAGTTCTCGAGTAGGTCCTTGTAAAGAGCGGTCGAAAGGTAACGCTCGCCAAACGAGGCGAAAATCACAACAATCTTTTTACCGGCGTTTTCAGGACGATTCGCTATTTGCGTTGCTCCCCAGGCTGCAGCGCCGGACGAGATACCTCCAAGAATACCTTCCTCCGCGGCCAAGCGTCTCGCGTAGGCAAACGCAGCCTCGCTCGGGGCATCCAAAACCTCGTCGTAGATGTCGGTGTCTAGAACCTCGGGGACGAAGTTGGCTCCGATTCCTTGAATCGGGTGACCCGCCGGGCTGCCGCCATTGAGAATTGGCGATGCTGCCGGCTCAACCGCGATGATTTTGACGTTTGGGTTTAAGGCCTTGAGAGCCTGACCAACACCTGTGATGGTTCCGCCGGTGCCGATTCCAGCAACCACGATGTCGACCTCACCATTGGTGTCGCGCCAAATCTCGGCGGCCGTGGTTTCGCGGTGAATCTTTGGCCCAGCTGGGTTAGCGAATTGACGAACCGCGATTGCTCCGGTGCTTGTCGAAAGCTCTTCTGCCTTCGAGACCGCGCCCTTCATACCCTCGGCGGCAGGGGTGAGAACTAGTTCGGCTCCGTAGGCGCGCAACAGGGTGCGACGCTCAATGCTCATGCTGTCTGGCATCGTGAGGATGACCTTGTAACCGCGGGCTGCTCCAACCATCGCCAGTGCGATGCCGGTATTGCCCGAGGTTGCCTCAACGATTGAGCCACCGGGCTTCAGCTCGCCAGTTTCTTCGGCGGCGTCGACCATTGCGATGGCAAGGCGATCCTTGACCGAAGATGACGGGTTGTAAAACTCGAGCTTTGCGTAAACTTCGGCGGCTGCCCCATCGGTGATTCGATTCAGTCGAACCAGGGGAGTGTTGCCGAAAGCTTCGGTGATGTTGTTGTAGATAGTCATACTTTGATTTTGCCCCCAAAGCCTGAGAGCTTGCCGAGTGTTTCACCTTGTTACATCGTTCTAAACTGAAGCCATGACTTCGAATTGGATCAATGGGCGGGTCGCCGAATCGACCAGTGGCAGAACCGCGGCCGTTTACGACCCTGCTCTTGGCATAGAAACCAAGCGCGTTGGGCTTTCGAGTCGCGCCGAGTTAGACGAAGCGGTTGCATCTGCCAAGAGGGCTTACCCGGCTTGGCGAGATGCCTCGCTAGCTAAGCGCCAGCAGGTCATGTTTGCCTTTCGCGAGCTGCTAAACGCCCGCAAGGGAGAGTTGGCGGAGCTAATCACCGCAGAACACGGCAAGGTCCTCGCGGACGCGCTTGGCGAGATTACGCGCGGGCAAGAGATCGTGGAATTTGCAACCGGAATCCCGCACCTTCTCAAGGGTTCGTTCACCGAAAACGCTTCGACCGGGGTCGACGTCTACGAGATTCGCCAACCGCTCGGTGTGGTTGGAATCATCAGTCCGTTCAACTTTCCGGCGATGGTGCCAATGTGGTTCTTCCCGCTGGCAATAGCCGCCGGCAACACCGTCATTTTGAAGCCATCCGAAAAGGCACCGAGCGCGAGCATTTGGATCGCCAAGTTGCTCAAGGAGGCCGGTCTACCCGACGGTGTGTTCAATGTTGTCCAGGGTGACAAGGAGGCCGTCAATGGTCTGCTCGAAAACCCGGACGTCGCCTCGATTTCTTTCGTCGGTTCGACACCGATCGCCAAATATGTTTACGAAACTGGCACGGCGAGCGGCAAGCGTGTTCAGGCTCTGGGTGGTGCTAAGAATCACATGCTGGTTTTGCCCGATGCCGACCTAGAACTGGTTGCCGACTCGGCGATAAACGCGGGCTTTGGCTCCGCGGGAGAACGTTGCATGGCGATTTCGGTCTTGGTTGCCGTTGAACCGGTAGCCGACGCCTTGATTCCGAAGATTGTCTCGCGTATGTCGACCCTTCGAACCGGTGACGGCCGCAGAAACTGCGACATGGGTCCGCTGGTGACTCGGGAACACCGCGACAAGGTTGCTAGTTACATCGACACAGCGGCTGCCGATGGCGCTACCATCGTGGTTGATGGGCGTGGAGTTCAGGCTGACGGCGATGCCAACGGCTTCTGGCTCGGCCCAACTCTGATCGACAAGGTCCCGACCACTTCGAAGGTTTATACCGAGGAGATTTTTGGCCCGGTGCTCTCGGTGGTTCGCGTAAAGAGTTACGAAGAGGGCCTAGCCCTGATCAACTCCGGCGCCTTCGGCAACGGCACTGCGATTTTCACCAACGATGGCGGAGCCGCACGCAGATTCCAGAACGAGGTCGAGGTCGGAATGATCGGCATCAACGTGCCGATTCCGGTGCCGGTTGCCTATTACTCGTTCGGCGGCTGGAAAAACTCTCTGTTTGGCGACACCAAGGCCCACGGAGTCGAAGGCGTGCACTTCTTCACTCGTGGCAAGGCGGTCACCTCAAGGTGGCTAGACCCTAGCCACGGCGGAATCAACCTAGGATTTCCGCAGAACTAGCTTCGTGTAGCAAGCCGTTGGTTGCCAAGACCGACGATGTCGTCTCGGTAAGTTCGCCGTCAATCGCGGTGAGGCGCCCGCCGGCCTGCTCGACGATCGGCACAAGCGCTGCGATGTCGTAAATCTTTAGGTCGTGTTCGGCAACGACGTCTAGCGCCCCCTCGGCGAGCAGCATGTAGCTCCAAAAGTCACCGTAGGCACGAGTGCGCCAAACCTTGCGGGTGAGACTCATCAAACCGCCGAGCATTCCTGAGCGATCCCACAGTTTCAAGTTGTTGTAACTGATCGACGCGTCCTCTAACTGCAAAACCTTCGAAACGCTTAGCTCGCGAACCGCGCCATTAATCTCGACGGTTCTTGCCCCGACGCCTGGAGCGGCCCACCAGCGACGACCGAGAGCGGGTGCCGAAACCACCGATACAACCGGCTTGCCGTCTATCGCTAGGGCGATCAGGGTTGCCCAAACCGGGACGCCACGCATGAAGTTGGCGGTGCCGTCGATAGGGTCGATGATCCAAACACGGTTATTGCCAACGCTGGCGCCGAATTCTTCGCCAATAACGCCATCTTCGGGTCGTTCCTGGGCGAGCGTTTCCTTGATGGCCAATTCGGTCGCGCGGTCGGCGTCGGTTACCTCTGTGGCGTCCGGCTTCTTTTCGACCAGCAAATCTTGGGCCAAGAAACGCGCGCGTGTGATCGCATCGGCAATGTCGGCTAGCTCCAGGGCTAGAGCTAGGTCTTCGGTGTAAGTCACGATTAGAGATTACCCGCCGTAGCAAGTGAGCTCATCAAGCGTCTAAGCGAATCCAGACGCATTGCCGAAACAGCGCCACCGGCCACGGCTTCATCGAGTGCGCAGTCTGGTGAACCCTCGAGGTGGCTGCAGTCGCGGGGGCATTCCTCGGCGAGGCGGCTTAGGTCCTCGAACGACTTGAGTAGGTTTTCTGGCTTCACGTGCCCAAGGCCGAATGAGCGCACACCCGGGGTGTCGATGATCCAACCCTCGGGGAGCTTTATTGCGCGTGCCGAAGAGGACGTGTGTCGCCCGCGGCCGGTGACCTCGTTGACCACACCGGTGGCCCTGAACGTGCCTGGAACCAAGTCATTCACCAGTGTGGACTTTCCAACGCCTGAGTGGCCGACCATGACGGTCATGTTGTTGGCGAGTAAAGCGTGGACGGCTTCGAGGTTTGGCGAATCCGAACGGGTTTCGACCACGGGAATGCTAAGGCCTTCAAAGTTTTTCAAGAATTCTTCGGTCGAGGCCAGATCGGTTTTTGTGATGATCAAAATCGGTTTCAAGCCAGCATCGAAGGCTGCCGCAAGGTAGCGGTCGACCAGTCGCGTTCGTGGCTCCGGGTTCGCAATGGCCACGACGATTGCCATCTGGGTCGCGTTTGCCACGATCACACGCTCGACCTGGTCGCTGTCGTCAGCGCTTCTGCGCAGCAACGATGTGCGCGGTTCTACTCGAACGATTCGCGAAAGCGCGCCTTGAGTGTCTGAGGTGTCGCCAGCTAGGGCCACTCGATCTCCCACCACGGCGCCGTCCTTGCGCAACTCTTTACCCATAGTTGCCATGACGCTGCGGTCGTCTTCTAGTAGGACGTGATATCGACCCAAGTCGACACCCGTCACCATTCCGACCAGTGCGTCCTTGTAACTAGGTCGGTTTTTGGTTCGAGGCTTGTTGCCCTTGGGGTTTGGGCGAATCCGAACATCGGTCTCGTCGAGGTCGTGCCCGCCGTCTTCCGGCTCGTAAAGCCAACTCACTTTTGGCCCAGCATCGCGAGCCAAAGTTGCGTGAAATTCGGCATGGTCTTCGCCGTCGTACCGATGTTTTCGATTTCGATGCCGGGCACCCGCAAGCCAATGATTGCACCGGTGGTAGCCATGCGGTGATCCTCGTAGGTTTGCCACAGGCCACCGTGAAGTTTGTTAGAAGGCCGAATGATTAGCCCGTCCTCGGTTTCTTCACAGTCGCCGCCGATTCGATTTATTTCGGTGGCGAGGGCCGAGAGCCTGTCGGTTTCGTGACCGCGCAAGTGGGCGATGCCTCGAAGGCGACTCGGGGTGGTCGCGAGGGTAGCCAAACCGGCTATGACCGGAGCGAGTTCGCCGCCGATCGATAGGTCGATGTCCACGCCTAGGATTTCACCGTTGCTGGTGAGGGTCAGCCCGTGGACGTCCCTCGAAATCTGAGCGCCCAGCTGCTGCAGGATTCCGTCGAATTCGTCGCCGACCTGAGTGGTTTTAGTTGGCCAACCTGGAATCCTGACGCTGCCGCCAGCGACCATCGCGGCAGCCAGGAAGGGCCCGGCGTTTGAGAGGTCCGGCTCGATTGACTTGGTGCCGCCCGAGATTGCACCGGGTTCGACCCGCCAAACCAGCGGTTCGGGCTCAGAAACGCTGATTCCGCGCTCTCTGAGGCATTGCAGAGTCATTTCGATGTGCGGCATAGACGGCAGGTGTTCGCCCCTGTGACGCAGGGTGATGCCGTTTTCGAAGCGCGGTGCGGCAAGTAGCAGACCAGAGACGAACTGACTCGAGCTGGACGCATCGATGGTGATTTCGCCACCCGAAACCGCGCCCAGTCCGTGCACTTCGAAAGGTAGTGCGCCGTCTTGATTCTCGACCACCGCACCGAGAGCTCGAAGGCTGTCGATGGTGGTTTTCATCGGGCGTCGCCTGGCGGCTTCGTCCCCGTCAAATTTTGTGATTCCTCGGTTCAAAACCGATACCGGGGGAACAAATCGCATCACGGTTCCAGCGAGTCCACAGTCAATCGTTGCATCTGCGGAAAGCGTGGCCGGGTGAACGGTTGGGCTTGTGCGGTTTGCATCGTCAACCTTGGCGCCAAGTTGCTGGAGTGCAGCGATCATTAGTGCGCTGTCTCTCGAAACCAGGGCTCCGGTAAGTTGGGTGAGCTCGATTGCTAGCGCCGAAAGCACCAGTTCGCGGTTCGTCAGCGATTTTGAGCCAGGTAACTCAACCGACGCGTTGATAGCGCCACTGGCCAAGGGGGCATCCAGGTTGTGGGAATAAAGGTCTGAACTCATGTGTTACAAAATTACCAGCAACGAGAAGGAGCCACTTGACCATTACTTTGGGGTTTTACGATTCGGCCATAGACTTTGGCTTGATGAGTGAAGAAGTAACACCGCTAGATGCCGAAGCAAAGCGTATCCAGTTTGAGGAGCAGGCCATGCCTCTAACGCCATACCTGTACGCAGCCGCTCTAAAAAATACCAGGGGAAACTACTACGACGCCGAAGACCTGGTTCAAGAAACCTTCATAAAGGCCTTCAAGGCCTGGCACCAGTTTGAGCAAGGCACCGAGCTGAAAAGCTGGCTCTCAACCATTTTGAAAAACACTTTCATCAACAAGTACAACAAGAAGATGAAAGACAAGGCCGTCGGAGGCCTAGACGACCTCGAAGACTGGCAGTTGGGCTCCGCCGAGAGCATGAGCGCTGTCAAGGAGCTTTCGGCAGAGGTCGAATCGCTCAAAGCTCTTTCATCAAAAGAAGTCAATGCCGCGATGCGCGCACTTAGCCCCGAATTTCGTTCGGTGGTCTTCATGGCGATCGTCGAGCAGCTTTCGTACGCCGAAATAGCCGAACAACTGGACGTTCCAATCGGCACCGTGATGAGCCGCCTGCACCGAGGCAAGGCAAAGCTACGCAAACTGTTAGCGGAATTCGCTAAATCAGAGGGGTACAACGTGGAAGGCGAAGAGTCATGACCGAAAAGGTAATGAACTGCGAAGAAACCAAACGGCACGTTCACGAGTATCTGCAGAAAGAGCTGAGCGAGGCCGAGCTAGAGTCGATCACCACTCACATCGCCAACTGCGACCACTGCGAGTGGGAGTATGACTTTGAGGCCGCCCTCAACCGAACAATTCAGATGTCTTGCACCGAAACGCCGGCCGAGGAGATCGCCGAAAAGATTCTCGAGCGAATTCGTTCAATCGACCTAAACGACATTCAGCACTAGGCTTCGGCTAGCCCCAGCCACTCGTTCCAACCGCGGTTCAAAACCAGCCAGGCGATAAGCCCGTGCCCAACTTGACCGGGCACCCCGTTATCGGAATCGGCCATTTCGCTGCGCCAACCCTCGTGTTCGACGAGTGGTTTGAAGCAGTCCACGAATGGGATCTGCCTTCTGGTAGCCACGTCTTCAAAACCCCAAGCTAGATGCTCGATTTCGGCGTTTTGCTCTTCGAAACGGCTAGGAGCCGGCCCAACCACAAATGGCTCTAGGTGACGCTTGCGTGCATCGTCAAGGATGGTGGCAAGGTTGAGGCGACTTCGAGAGATCGAGATGCCGGCAGCTGGATCGGTGTTTCCGAGAGCGACAACCAAACGAATCTCGTCGGCTCCGCTAATTCGCCTCTCAACCTCACCCCACCAGCGTTCACCAAGTTGCGCGGTGGTTTCGTTCGGCACGGGCAGTGCGATGACTTCGAAGGTTAACTCGTCACTGAATGAGCGCGAAAGCACGCGTCCGAGCCAGCCCAAGCCTCGCGGGTCGCCGCTGGGGCTGACCAATAGGTCGCCCAGGACGATGATGCGAATGATTCGCTTAGCCATGGCTAGGCGTCGAACGCTCTCGCGACTAGGTCGGCCTGCTCGGCGGCATGGCGCTTAGCCGAACCTGTGGCAGGTGAAGCGCTCGCAGGTCGCGAAACCAGCTTCGCAACCTGTCCGTTCATGTACTTCGGCAGGAACAGGCCAATGTAGGTCCAAGGTCCTTGGTTGGCGGGTTCGTCCTGAGCCCAAACCAACTCGGCGTTCGGGTAACCGGCGTAAATCGACTTGATCTCGTCGACCGGGGTCGGGTAGAGCTGCTCGACGCGCACGATTGCGGTGTCGCGCGTGCCACGCTTCTCACTCTCGGCAAGAAGATCCCAGTAGACCTTGCCGGAGCAGAAGATGACCCGCTTGACGGCGTTTTTGTCTAGACCCTGTTGGTCATCAATTACAGGCATGAAGGTTCCGGTGGTGAAGTCTTCCACCGAGGACGAAGCCGCCTTCAGGCGAAGCATCGACTTAGGCGAGAAAACAATTAGCGGGCGACGAGGGGTGGTGTAGGCCTGTCGACGCAGCAGGTGAAAGTGCGAGGCCGGTGTCGATGGCTGAGCCACAGTCATGTTGTTTTCGGCGCAAAGCTGCAGGTAACGCTCGATGCGAGCCGAAGAGTGGTCTGGCCCCTGGCCCTCGTAGCCGTGCGGTAGTAGCAGGACGACACCGGAGTGCTGACCCCACTTCTGCTCGGCAGATGAGATGAACTCGTCGATGATCGTCTGGGCACCGTTGGCGAAGTCGCCGAACTGAGCCTCCCAGAGAACCAAAGCGTTTTCGTCTTCGACCGAGTAGCCGTATTCGAAGCCCATCGTTGCGTACTCGCTCAGGAGTGAGTCGTAGATGTAGAACTTGGCTTGGTCGACGCTCAGGTTACGAAGCGGCATCCACTCCTGACCGTTGACCCGGTCGTGGAACACGGCGTGACGCTGCACAAATGTGCCGCGACGACTGTCTTGGCCGGCCATTCGAACACGCTTGCCCTCGACCAAGAGCGAACCGAAGGCCAGCAGTTCG
The DNA here is from genome assembly GCA_009698805.1 of Actinomycetota bacterium. Taxonomy (GTDB): domain Bacteria; phylum Actinomycetota; class Actinomycetes; order Actinomycetales; family Microbacteriaceae; genus Rhodoluna. Next base: position 19,374 of record WLPL01000005.1, read on the forward strand.
CCGAATCCCCAGTCGATTCCGCCTTGGCGACTCATTTCGAGTCGCTTTTCGAGCAGTTGCTGGAGTTTTGGGTGAACGGTGAAGCCTGGCGGTTGGTTGTTGTGGGCGTTACCGATCAATTCGACAACCTCGCGGGAGATCGCAGTTTCGTGCGCGATCACAGGGTGGTCGCTTGCGGTGGTGCCGATTCCAATCGGGCGAGGGGTCAGCTCCACCGGCTGCTGCATCGCGGCATGCACCTCGGTGAAGGCATTTTCAAGCTGAGCTTGGAATGTGGCGTTTGCTGCTTCAAACTCTTCGCGAGTGATGTCGCCTCGGCCGACCAGCGATTCGAGGTAAAGCGTGCGAACCGAACGCTTGGCCTCGATCAGGTTGTACATCAGTGGCTGGGTCATCGAAGGGTCGTCGCCCTCGTTGTGACCACGGCGACGGTAGCAGACGAGGTCGATGATGACGTCCTTTTTGAAGGTCTCGCGGAACTCGAAGGCAAGTTGCGCCACACGAACCACGGCCTCCGGGTCATCGCCGTTCACGTGGAAGATCGGAACCTGGATTCCCTTGGCGATGTCGGTCGCGTAGGTCATCGAACGTGACTGACTTGGCGGGGTAGTGAAGCCAACCTGGTTGTTGATCACGATGTTGATGGTTCCGCCAACCTTGTAGCCGCGAAGCTGCGACATGTTGAGAACCTCGAAGACGACTCCCTGACCGGCGAAGGCTGAGTCGCCGTGAATCAGAACTGGCAGGAACGGGTAGACGCCTTCTGCGGTGCCATTGACCTGATCGACCTTGGCGCGAACGATTCCCTCAAGAACCGGGTTGACCGCTTCGAGGTGAGACGGGTTGGCCGCCAGGGTTACACCCACGGTTGCGCCGTTTGGTGCGGTGAAGGTGCCCTCGGTGCCCAGGTGATACTTGACGTCACCGGAACCTTGAACGGTCTTGGTGTCGATGTTGCCCTCGAACTCGCGGAAGACCTGCGCGTAGGTCTTGCCGGCGACGTTGGTGAGCACGTTGAGGCGACCACGGTGAGCCATGCCGATGTTGACTTCACGAAGTCCGGAGTTAGCAGCTGCTTGCAAAATTGCGTCTAGGGCCGCGATGGTGGATTCGCCACCCTCTAGCGAGAAACGCTTCTGGCCGACGAACTTGGTCTGTAAGAAGGTTTCGAAAGCCTCGGATTCGTTGAGTTTTTCTAGAATGCGCAACTGCTCTTCGCGAGTTGGCTTGGCGTATGGGCGCTCGAGCTTGTCTTGGAACCACTGGCGCTGTTCCGGGTCCTGAATGTGCATGTACTCCACGCCGACGGTTCGGCAGTAGGAGTCGCGAAGGATCTTGTAGATTTCGCGGAACTGCATCTTCGACTTGCCGCCGAAGCCAGCGGTTTTGAACTCGCGGTCAAGATCCCACAGGCTCAAGTGGTGGCTCAGGATGTCGAGGTCAGGGTGCGAGCGTTGGACGTACTCGAGCGGGTCGATGTCGGCCATCAGGTGGCCGCGAACGCGGTAGGCGTTGATCATTTCCTGAATGCGAGCAGCCTTCGAGCGGTCGTCGCTGTCGTCCTGCGAAAAGTCGCTGACCCACTTGACCGGCTCGTAAGGGATGCGCAGGTCGGAGAAGATTTCTTCGTAGAAACCGCGCTCGCCGAGCAATAGTTCGTGGATCTTCTTTAAAAACTCGCCCGAACCAGCGCCTTGGATCACCCGGTGGTCGTAGGTCGAGGTGAGAGTGATGGTCTTTGAGATGCCCATCTTGGCGAGGTGTTCCTCGCTCATGCCGGCAAATTCGGCAGGGTAGTCGAGAGCTCCAGCGCCGACGATGCAACCGGCACCCTTCATTAGGCGCGGAACCGAGTGAACAGTGCCAATGCCGCCAGGGTTGGTTAGCGAGATGGTCGAACCGGCAAAGTCGGTAGCGGTCAACTTATTCTCGCGAGCACGCTTGACCAGTTCTTCGTAGGCTGCAAGGTATTCAGCAAAGTTGAGGCGTTCGGCCTTTTTGATGTTCGGCACTAGAAGAGCACGTGTGCCGTCTTCCTTCGGGATGTCGATTGCCAAGCCCATGTTGATGTGGGCCGGGCTAACTACCACTGGCTTCTCATCGACGATGTCGTAGAAGACGTTCTGGCTCGGGAACTCCTTGAGCGCGCGAATGATCGCGAAACCCAGGATGTGCGTGAACGAAACCTTGCCACCGCGGGTGCGGCCGAGGTGCGAATTGATGACGATTCGGTTATCGATCAAAAGCTTGGCGGGGATTGTGCGAACGCTGGTTGCCGTTGGAACGCTCAGGGACGCGTCCATGTTGGTCACCAGCGACTTCTGCATGCCCTTGAGGATCGTCACGGTGTCTTCGCCATCTTCGACGATGTCGATGGAACCCGTGACCGGTGCCTGTGCTGGAATCGGCTGTGGCCTTGGTTCAACACGGGTGGTCTTAGCGATTATCTGGGTGTCGGTAGTTGGAGCGGCCTCTGTGACGGCTGCTGGCGGTGCGATTGTGGGGGTTGTTGCTGGATTACTGGTCTGCATCGAGTGGAAACGCTCGAGAATCGGCCACCACTCTTTATCGACGGCGTCGGGGTTCACCTTGTACTGTTCGTACATTTCTTCGACAAGCCATGCATTGGCTCCGAATTCGCCTTCGGCTTCTGGAGTTTGTCCTGGAGTCGACAGAGTAACCACCTCAAATTTTGTGCTGAACGACGTCGTTCCTGCCACCTAGCCTACCGCCTGTTTGGCGAGGCTATGCTTAGAGAACATATGGATAATGCTTGGTGGATGCTCGCTCTGGGGGTTTTGCTGACCTTCGGCACTGGCGTTTTTGTGGCCAGCGAGTTTTCGATGGTCAGCCTCGAACGCAATGAGGTCGAGGCGCGCGCCGCCAAGGGCGAAAAGGGCCTTGCCTACACGATCCGGGCTCTCCGAAAAACCAGTACCCACCTCTCGGGAGCGCAACTAGGCATAACCCTGACCACCATGCTCACCGGCTTTTTGGCCGAGCCAGCTCTAGCCAAACTTCTCGGCCCGTCGCTTGCCCAGTTGGGTTGGAGTGCAGCCACCCAGAGAGCCGTTTCTCTAGTTCTGGGCATGATTATCGCGACCCTGTTTTCGACCGTAATTGGCGAATTGGTGCCCAAAAAGCTCGCGCTAACACTGCCACTAAAGGTCAGCAAGGTCGTGGCCGGTTTTCAGCTCCTGTTCACCTGGTTGTTCACCTGGATGATTTTCATCTTGAACAAGACCGGCAACTCGATCGTGCGTCTCTTCGGCATCGAACCGAAAGAGGAACTGTCATCAACTAGGACGGCCGAGGAGCTCACCTCACTGGTCAGGCGTTCGGCAATTCTCGGTGCACTCGACCAGCAAACGGCAACGCTGCTAACCAAGACCCTTGCTCTGAGTCAGCTCGTGGCCGCCGATGTGATGACTCCGCGGCCTCGAATGCACAGCATCGATCGCGAATCTACCGTTGCCGACGTCATCGCGCTTTGCAACAAGACCGGTCACAGCAGGTTTCCGGTGCTCGATGGCTCTAGCGATGACGTAATCGGCGTGGTCCACGTCAAACAAGCCGCCGCGGTGCCTCGCGAAAAGCGTGCCAGCGTGCCCGTGAGTGCTATTTCATCCGAGGCTTTACGTGTTCCCGAAACTATGCCGCTAGAGGCGCTAATGGTTGAGCTTCGTGGCAAAGGCCTTCAGCTCGCCATCGTGATCGACGAATACGGCGGCACAGCGGGTCTGGCAACACTCGAAGACCTGATCGAAGAACTGGTCGGCGAATTGGTAGACGAACACGACCGCGCTCGGGCTGGCATCACGAGGGGAGCTAACAGCTCGGTACTGTTCCCGGGCATGATCCGCCCGGACGAGTTGGCCGAGATGGCCGTGCGCGTGCCCGACGACGGCGCATACGAAACCGTAGCCGGCTACATCATGAGCAAGATCGGTCGAATCCCGGCGGTTGGCGACGAACTAGAGATCGATGGCGGAACCTTGCGCGTCGAGCGCATGGACGGCCGCCGCGTTGATCGCGTTCGATTCACTCCAGCTGTCGAGGAGGTGCAGAATGACTAACCCGTGGGATGGCATCGGCTGGTTCTTCATACTGCTACTCGGCAATGCTTTCTTTGTCGCTGCCGAGTTCGCTTTGATCTCGGCAAGGCGCGCCCAGATCGAGCCGCGTGCCGAGGCCGGTAGTCGCCCGGCGCAAATCACCATCAAGTCGATGGAGAAGGTTTCGTTGATGCTGGCAACCATTCAGCTCGGCGTAACCATTTGCTCGCTACTAATTTTGGTGATCGTCGAACCGAGCATCCACCAGCTGCTCGAAGGGCCGTTGGCTGGCCTCGGGCTCACCGAAGGCGCCGCAACCGGAGTTGCCTTCGGTATCACGCTCGTTGTCGTCTCTTTCATGCACGTGGTCGTAGGTGAAATGGTGCCGAAAAACATCTCGTTCTCAATCCCCGAGCGTGCCGCGTTGGTTTTGGTGCCACCGCTTTATCTAATCGCTCTGGTCATGCGTCCACTGGTTTGGTCGCTGAACGCACTGGCCAACCTGATCTTGCGAATCTTCGGCGTCAAAGCTGCCGACGAGGCAAACAGCGCCTACACGATCGATCAGGTCGAGGACATCGTCTCGCACTCCACCCGTGAGGGCGTGCTAAACGACGCTTCCGGCGCGATCAGCAACACCTTCGAGTTCACCGAAAAACGGGTGGTCGACGTGGCCGTTGCCACCAACCGGGTCGTTAGTTTTGACGAGACCGTCACCCCGCGTGAAATCGAGCAAGCAGTCGCCAAATACGGCTTCTCGCGCTACCCACTAACCGACGACTCGGGTGACTTTGTCGGCTACCTTCACCTCAAGGACGTCCTAGACCTCCGCGACGACGAGGTGGACGAAAAGATACCAGCCAAGCGAATTCGCACCCTTATTTCGCTACCGGCCTCGATGGAACTCGAGGACGCGCTGGCTTCGATGCGTCGAGTCGGAGCCCACATGGCGAGATCCTTCGACCGTGCCGGCAATGTCAAGGGAGTGCTTTTTCTAGAAGACATCCTCGAAGAGTTGGTTGGCGAAGTTCAAGACGCCACCAGGCGTGACTAGCTTTTGGGGAACTTACCGCGTTCGTACTGAACCGGCCAGTGAACCTCAACGCCTAGCTCTGCGGCTGCTCGAAGCGGCCAGTGCGGGTCGCGAAGCGCCGCACGCCCGAGCATGATCACCTCGACCTCACCGCGCTGCAAAATCTCTTCGGCCTGTTGGGCATCGGTGATCTGACCAACCGCGGTAACCGGCTCGGCCACTCGTTCTGCGATGAACTCCGAGAGCGGAACCTGGTAACCAGGGCCCGAGGGAATCTGAACGCCGGTGATTAGGCCACCCGAGGAGATGTCGAACAGGTCGGCGCCAGCCTCGGCGCACCACTTTGCGACCTCGGCCGTCTGGGTTTCGTCCCAGCCTCCCTCTCGATAATCGGTCGCCGAAAAGCGAATGAATAGTGGGACGTCGTTACCAACGGCTGCGCGAATAGCGCTCACGGTCTCGATCAGAAGGCGGGCACGATTTTCGAGCGAGCCGCCGTATTCGTCTTCGCGGTGGTTTGAAAGCGGCGATAGGAACTGGTGCATCAGATAGCCGTGAGCCGCGTGAATCTCGAGAGCCTCGAAGCCGGCCGCGATTGCGTTCTTCGCACCGGTCACAAACGCGTCCACGATTCCGCGCAATTCTGATGTTTCGAGGGCGCGTGGCGCAAAGTAACCGGTGAACGCCTCATCGGTCGAAGAAACCGTCTGCCAACCGCCGTCGGCAAGCGTGATCGAGCCCGAGCCATCACGGTGGGTCGATGCCTTGCGCCCGGCGTGAGCGAGCTGAATGGCTGGAACCGCGCCTTGAGACTTCACGAACGCCGTGATGGGCTTCCAAGCCGCTACCTGCTCCGCACTCCAAATGCCAGTGCACCAAGGCGTTATGCGGCCGTCAGCGCGGACCGCTGTAGCCTCGACGATTACGACTCCCGCGCCACCGAGGGCCAACGAACCGAGGTGTGCCATGTGAAAATCGCCGACAACGCCGTCCTTGTTCTCGCAGGAATACATGCACATCGGGGCAATCCAAGCGCGATTTTTGGCTGTGATCCCACGAATGGTTAGCGGGCTGAAGAGTTTGGTCATCTGATTTTCTTCCATGATTCATTGGCTAGGGCAGCTCGAGCTCTTCTCGGGTTCGGGTTCTGGCTCACTCCTCAAGCCTAGACTTACAAAATGAGCAGCCTTCAAAGTTTGTCGAAGCCGTTTGTCCTCGGCTTAGCAGTAGTAGCCACCTATGCGATTCTCATTTATTCGGGCCTAAACGGCGCGGGTATGCCGATGGGCGATCTAACGCTCGCTTATCAGAACTGGGCGAATTCCAACCAGGCGCTCGGTCTTAACGTCGACTGGGTTTACCCGTATGTTTCGCTTTTGCCGATATGGCTAGCGAACACGGTTTCCCCTGGAGCGCTGCTCTGGCCTTGGCTAATCGGCAGCGGCCTGATCACCCTAGGCATCGCGGTGACGATCGCCTATCGGGCCAAATCAAGAACCGCCTATCTAGCCATGTATTTCTGGCTGGCCTCGCTAATAATGCTCGGGCCGGTTTCTATCTCTCGCCTCGACACCGTGAGCGTCGAGCTCGCGATTGTCGCCGTCTATTTGCTCTCGCGGGGAAGCGAAGCTACCGCGGCAATCTGGTTGAGCGTGGCCACCTGGGTAAAGGTTTGGCCGGTTGCCGCGCTTTCGGCCCTTTTTGTAACCGCCAAGAGGCGCAAAAACATAATCGTCGTGATTGTTTGCACCAACCTGGCGATTTTGCTAATCGGGTTTGTCCTGGGTGCAGATGCCAGCATCTTCTCGTTCTTAGCTGGCCAAACCGGTCGCGGAATCCAGATCGAGGCACCGATTGCCGAGTTCTGGCTGTGGCCACCGATCCAGGGCGATCACCACTTCGGCATCGAATACAACGCAACGATGATGACCTTTGAGGTTTTCGGCCCGAACACCGAAATTGTCGCCAACCTGATGTCGCTGGTTCAGGTGGGAGCCATCGCCATCACCTTTGGCCTCGGCTACTTAGCAATTCGCAAAGGTGCCAGGGCTACCGATGTTTTCTTCTGGGTGCTATTCACCGGAATCCTCGACCTGATTGTTTTCAACAAGGTCGGTTCACCCCAGTACCTAACCTGGTTGGCAGTACCAATCGTCTACGGGCTCTTGGTGGGTGCGAATCGCATCAATTGGGTCGCGGTCGGCGTCCTAGTTTTGAGCGCTCTCACCTGGCTGATATATCCGGTGCTTTACAACGGAATCTTGCTCGGCGGATACGGCGAAACCATGGCGCTTACGGTTAGAAACCTTTTGCTGGTAGCAGGCTTGGTTTACGCGAACCTAAGACTTCAGAAGCTTGGCAAGTAGCGGGCCAACGATCTGAGTTTCGATCAAGAAACCGTCGTGGCCGTATTCGCTATCGATTACGTGGAGCTTGCCACCGACTAATTCGCCGCCCAAGCTTTCTGCAATGACCTTTTGACCGCTCAGCGGGAACAACCGGTCGCTCGTGATTCCGACAACGAGCGCTTTCTGCTTGATTTTGCCGAGTGCCTTTGCAACTCCGCCGCGATCTCGACCGATGTCGTGCGAGCTCATGGCCTCGACGAGAGTGATGTATGAGTTTGCGTCGAATCGGCGCGTGAACTTATTGCCGTGAAAGTCGAGGTAAGACTCGACCGCGTATTTGCCGCCGCCGCCAACCGGGCTGACGCCAGACTGCCAGGTGCGCTCAAAACGGTCGTTCAACTCGCTCGGGCTTCGGTAGTTCAAAAGAGCCATTCGGCGCGCTAGGGCCAAACCGCGGTGCGGCCCAAGCCCGGCCTTGGCATCGTAGTAGTGGCCCTTGTCGAAGGCTGGATCGATCTTGATGGCTTCAATCTGCACAGAGTTCAGGGCAATTTGGTCGGCAGTGCTAACCGGAGGTGCTGCAATGACGGCGATTCGGCTGGTGCTTTTGGGGTAGAGGTAAGCCCATTCGAGGGTGTGCATTCCACCCATTGAGCCACCGATTACGGCGTGCAATTCGGTGATGCCGATTACGTCCGTGAATGCCTTGGCCGCAACTACCTGGTCACGAATGGTCAGGAAAGGAAACTTCGAACCGTATTCGCGCCCGTGCTTGTCTAGCGAACTCGGGCCGGTCGAACCCTGACAGCCACCGAGCATGTTCGGGGCAATTACGTAAAACTTGTCGGTGTCTATCGAGAGCCCTTGCCCGATTACTCCAACCCACCAGCCTTCTGTCGGGTGAGCCTTGCTGGCTGCACCGATCGCGTGCGAGTCACCGGTTAGGGCGTGAAAGACGAGGACGGCCGGGTTGGCGGGGTCACCCCAGGTTTCGTAGGCGATTTTTGCGCCGGAAAGTTCTTTTCCGCTCTCTAAAACAATGGTTGGTAGCGGGGCGAACTGTCTGTCGCCAACCGAGTCGCCGTCGCGCCAGGCACCGGTCGCGGGTGGGCGACCGACGAGCTGTCGGCTGAGTTCATCGGTGATGAACGCTGACGGGACTGTGTCCTCGGGGGTTTGAAATTCCAACTGCTACCTTGGGCCGAAAGTTTTACTGCTGCTCAACTTTGAACGGCGAGTGTGGTTGGTTCAATGTTACTGAGCCGAGTGCCAGTCTTCTAGTGCCTCAAAGGCCAAGCCAGCGAGCAAGGCCGCGCCATCGGGCAGCACGCCCTCGTCGAAGGTGGCGTAGTTCGAGTGGTTTGGGGCGGCGGTCATCCAGTCTTGCTTGTCTGGGCTCGCACCCAGAAAGATGAAGGCTCCAGGGATTTCGCGCACGATTGAGCCGAAATCTTCGGCGCCAGCAATCGGGTGCGGCCATTCGATCCAACGGTCGTCACCGAAGGTTGCCTTGACCACTCGGCGAACGCGCTCGGTTGCGGCTTCGTCATTCATTACCACCTCGGTCGGGTGAGCTCCGATGTCGTAGCTGACCTCTACGCCAAAAGCCTTAGCTATTCCGTCGAGCAACTCACCGGCGTATTCCTGAACCTTGGCCAAGTTGCCGGGTGAGAAGGTGCGAATGGTTGCACCAAACGCGGCAGTCTCTGGAATCACGTTTGTGGTGTGGGTGTCACCGGCGTTGATCCAGCCGACATTCACCACAACAGGGTCGAAGGCGTTGAAGCGCTTGGTAACCATAGTCTGCAAGGCAGTGATTGCCTCGGTCATGGCGCTGATCGGGTCCTTGGCCATCCAGGGGCTCGAACCGTGACCGCCACGGCCTTTGAAGGTGACCAGCATGTCGCTCGCAGAGGCCATCAGTGCGCCGGACTTACCGCCGAAAGTGAATGGGGGCTGCCATGACGATGTGACGTGGATGCCGTAAGCGGCGATCGGCTTCGAACCGGTGATCATGTGGAGGTTTTCTTCGAGCATGATGTCGGCTCCGCCGTGACCTTCCTCGCCAGGCTGGAACCAAATGATGACGTCCCCCTTGAGTTCGTCTTTGTGGGTGGCGAGGAGGTGCGCTGCGCCAATTCCAATCGCCATGTGCAGGTCGTGACCGCAGGCGTGCATGTAACCATTCGTGGACGCGAAATCTAGACCGGTTGCTTCGGTCACCGCAAGGGCGTCCATGTCGGCTCTGAGTAGCACGGTTGGGCCAGGTAAGCCGCCTTTGATGTGCAGCACGATGCTCGACTGGCGTTCGCTCAGGTGAATCTCGCCGAGACCGTGAATCGAAGCGAGCACTCGCTCACGCGTCTTCGGCAGGTTGATGCCAAACTCGGGTATCTGGTGGAGGTCTTTGCGGATCTCGGAAAGAACGGATTGGTAGCCGGCTGCTTCATCGGCAAAGTCACGAGTAATCATGAAAACTCCTTCGTTGGATACGAAAGTCAGCGTATCAAGTTCCCGAAACCTTTTACGCTAGAGGTATGTTCTTCGAGCAAATGCACCCAACCTGGCAAGCCGCGATGGCAGAAACGCGCGAACAGCTGTTGATGCTCGAGATGAGAATCATCGATGGTCGCGAATCCGCCCCAATTCCTCAGCGGGTGATGCGTGTTTTTCAAAACAGCATGGACGACGCCAAAGTGCTGATCGTGGGTCAAGACCCATACCCCAAGGCCGGTCACGCCATCGGTCTCTCGTTTGCCGTCGAGCAGGGCACAACCCCGCTTCCTCGATCTCTGCAAAACATGATGACCGAATTGCATGACGATCTCGGTGCAACCGTCAGTAACAGAGGTGATTTGACTCGTTGGGTTGCTCAAGGCGTCATGCTTATGAACCGTCACCTAACAGTCCCAATCGGAAAAGCCGGCGGACACATGGACATCGGCTGGGATGCCTTTACCGACAAAGCGGTGGCAGCGCTCGCCGCCCGACGCGGTAGCAAACTCGTTGCAGTTCTCTGGGGTAAGGAAGCTCAAAGCCTAGAAGTGCTTTTGGGGCAAGCTCAAGTGATCAAGAGCGCTCACCCGAGCCCGCTTTCAGCTTCCAGAGGATTCTTTGGCTCTAAGCCGTTTTCGAAGGCAAACGCAGCCCTGCGCAGCGTTGGCCAACTACCCGTCGACTGGTCCTGTTAGGAGCGAATATGCCTTTAGATTCCGAATCCCGCTGGCGCATGGTTCGCCGAAATCGTAATAAACCCGAAGAGGTCAACGGCGAGGTTGTGATTCGCGATGCCGAGGACGCTGATTTGGTTCAGGTGATCGAGATCTACAACTATTACGTTCGAAACTCAGTAGTCACTTTCGATCTTGAACCGCTCACAATTGCCGATTGGCAAGAGAAGTTCAGTTGGATTAAATCGCTAGAACTTCCCTTCATTGTGGCGATTAGCCCAGGCGGGCAGACTCTCGGTTTTGCCTACGTCGCACCCTGGCGCCAAAAGGCCGCTTACCGTCGAACGGTCGAGAACAGTATCTATCTGCGACCGGCGGCAACCGGAAAACGGGTTGGAACCAACTTGCTTAGAGTTCTCATAGAAAAGTCCAAAGCCGCAGGTGTGAAAGAAATCGTTGCGGTAATTTCAGACAAGGGCGCCGAATCTTCGATTGCCCTGCACGAGTCTTTCGGTTTCAAACATCAGGGCCACCTGGGTAAGGTCGGCTTCAAGTTTGGCCGCTGGCTCGGCACCGTTTTAATGCAGAAATCTCTCTGAGGCTAATGAAAAAACTGGGTGTTGTCACAGCGCTGGCACTTGCGCTCAGCGCACTCGGCCTTGGTCAACAGTCTTTCGCTGCCTCAACGTCAACCTCGGTTTCGGCCTCCACCAAAGACGTTGTCGGTTTGATGATCAAGTATCGTCCCGGCGTTTCGCCTCTCGCGCCTAACGGCGAAGTTACCGGTGAAAATTTTGCTGGCGCTAGCCTTCGTGGGCTTCATGGAATCGGCGGGGGAGTAGAGGCCGTGAGTTTTGAGTCGGCAATGACCCGCGCCGAAGCATCCGTTCTGGCCGCTAACCTCGAGCGTGACTCGCGCGTCGAGTCAGTTTCGCTAGACCACCAGATCGGCGGCACTGCATACAGTCAGCGCAACTCCGGTAGACAGCAACTGGCCTTGGCTCTGGGTGCAGTAATAAAAGCGGCAAGTTCCCCGGCAAAGGTCTCAATCACTGATTCTTGGAGGGCCTCTGCCCCAACAGCTCCTCGGGTAAAAATTTCGTGGACACCTCCAAAATCTCTCTACGGGGCAAAGCTAATCGGTTTTCAAATTTGGACGAGCGTGAACGGCGCAAAATTCACGCTCACTCAAATGGTCAATAAGTCCACAACCAGAAGTATCTACGTTTCTGCTGGTTTGAGAGCCGGTTACTCCTCTCGCGCTTTCGTAAAGGCCGTGACCAAAGCGGGGTTAGCCGTAAAAATCGGTTTGCCGTCAAAAATAGTTTCGGTGGTGCCAACCTCGGCCCCTGCAGCACCGTCAATCACGGGCTACTTCGAAAACGTGATTTCAAAGCCGAAGTGGTCAGCACTTTCGGCGAGTCAACGGGGTGGCTTGCCAGTAACCTACACGGCTACGGCAACCGCGAGCTCGTCACCTTCGGTTACTTGCATCACTAACTCGAACACTTGCCAGCTGCCCGGTTTGGTAGCGGGCATTAACTACGCGATCACTGTAACCGCCGCGAACTCAAGAGGCTCCTCAGTCTCGCCAAGCGTGCTTAGGCCAAGCGACGAGCGCTTTTACGACCAGTGGTACCTATTTGGTGACTACGGTATTAATGCACCGGCGGCCTGGGCCATGCGCACTCAAAATCCAGCTCCAAACCAAGTCGTGGTGGCGGTGCTAGACACCGGAATCACCAGCCACTCCGATCTGAACGCCGCCGTGGCTGGAATCTCGGGCTATGACTTCGTTTCTCTGGGCGGAAACGACGGCGACGGTTGGGATTCCAACCCAACAGACTCGGGCGATTTCACCAGCGACCCGACTAGCACTTCGAGTTGGCACGGAACCCATGTCACCGGCTTGATCGCCGCCGCTGCCAACGGTCAGGGGATCGTTGGCGTAGCTCCTGGCGTGAAGATTCAGGCTGTTCGCGTACTCGGCGCAACCGGTGGCAGAGAGTCAGATCTTTACGCGGCAATAACCTGGGCCTCGGGCGGGATTGTTCCCAACGCACCCATAAACACGACTCCCGCAAAAGTAATCAACATTTCGATGGGAACTACCACCTACACCCCTTGCGACCAGATGGTTCAGAGCGCAATAACCGCGGCGCTCGCACGAGGCGTCACGATTGTCACCTCAGCAGGCAACGGCGACGCCCAGGGAAACCCGATTGACGCGATGCAGTCTTACCCAGGTGACTGTCATGGCAACATCACGGTCGGCGCAACCGGTGCTGGAGGTGACGCGACCTACTTTTCGAACAACGGTCTCGGCGTCGACATCTCCGCTCCAGGCGGAGACGACCAGGTGCGGGCTGGCACCTCGAACCAGGCACAGGGAATGATCATCTCAACCCTCAACGCAGGGACGCGCGCGCCAGGGGCAGAAAACTTCGCCTACGACGAAGGCACCTCAATGGCCTCACCCCTTGTCGCCGGCGCTGCCGCTCTGCTCTATGAGAAAAGCTCAACCATGACTCCCGCTCTGGTCTGGCAATACCTCCAGGCCGGGGTGAAAAAGTTCGCGACCGGAACCCAGTGCGCCCTAACGGCTAAAACCGTGAACCAGATGTGCGGAATCGGCATACTCGACGTAGCAAAGACGCTCGCAGCGGTTAAATAACAATCGGACCCAGTAAAACTGAGTCCGATTGGTTTGCTTGGTGCGGAAGGTGGGACTTGAACCCACACGCCTATTAAGCGCTAGAACCTAAATCTAGTGCGTCTGCCAATTTCGCCACTCCCGCGTAGCCCACCTATTCTAGCAACTCTTACCTGTGCACAAATCTCGCGGTCAAAGTTTTTTCTGGAATGCTCAACGCAATCATGAACAATCTTTTGGCGACCATCGGGTCTAGAGCGCGCGATGTGGCCGTAACTTTCGGCCTCTCTGCTCGCGAGGCAGCCGAACAGGCTCTGGACGAGTTGGCCGAAGAGTCGTCGCTACAAAACGAGCCGCAAATGCTTCGGCAGGCAATCTCGGTCCTGAGCGGTTACGGCCCCCTCGAGCCCTATTTGGCAGATCCCAGCGTTGAAGAACTTTGGATGAATCGGCCTGATGAACTGTTTATCCATGTTTCGGGCCGGACCGAGAAAAGGTCTATCGACTTTTCAGCTGAACAACAAGCAATCGTAATCGACCGAATGCTAAGAACCATCGGGCGAAGGATTGATCGATTCACTCCCTTTGTCGATGCTCCTCTGCCAGACGGCTCGCGATTGCATGTTGTGATTCCAGACGTAACCAGAGCCAACCTGAGTTTCAATATTCGCCGCTTCACCAAAGTGCGCTCGAGTTTGCAGACACTCTGTTCGGAAGGCGTTCTCTCGGCCAACCAGTTAGACGAGCTCCAGAAGGCCATGATTTCCGGTGAAACCGTTCTGATTTCTGGAGCCACGGCAGCCGGTAAAACAACCTTCCTGTGCGCTTTACTCGCTGAATTGCCTGCGGACGAAAGAATCGTCACAGTCGAGGACACCTTTGAAATACAGCTCGCTAACGAAGATTGGGTCGCAATGCAAACCCGATCGGAATCCATCGAAGGTGCCGGTTCAATCGATTTGCGACGCTTGATTCGAGAGGCCCTGAGAATGCGTCCAGGGAGATTGGTAGTCGGCGAGGTGAGAGGTGCCGAGGCTATCGAATTGCTCGTGGCGTTGAATTCGGGAATCCCGGCTCTTTGCACAGTGCATGCCAACAGCGCCAGGCAGGCAATAACCAAAATGCTTACCCTGCCTCTGCTCTCGGGTGTTTCGGTCCCGTTGGAGTTTGTTGAGCAGGTCATCGGTTCGAGCGTTGGCTACATCGCGCACTGTGAGCTTGGCGCAGATGGCATAAGGAGACTTCGAGAGTTACTTCGAGTTTCACAGGGGAGTGAGGGGCTGGTTTTTGAACCAATTTATTAGTCCACAAATCGTTTTGCTTGCCGCGCTTCTCACCGCGCTGGTTTCGGTTGCAGTGGGTGTTCGCTCAAACAGAAGATCTCTTGGGCTTTTGAAGCAACGGGAGGCTTGGCCCGCATTCGTCGAAAGCGTTATCTCGGGCCTAAGCGCTGGCCTCTCAAGAATCGAAGCGGTCGCACTTGCAATTCAGGCATCGCCCGCAGTTTTGCAGAGACCTCTTTCGCGCTTTCGCATGAAACTGAATGATTCAAGATTGCGCGATGCCCTGCCAGCGCTAAAAGACTCGATGGCCGACTCGTTCGTCGATGAATTCGCAGAGCTTCTCAGGTTGAATGAATTGCTTGGCGGGGTTGGTTTGGTTCCGGTTCTCAAGGAGCACGCTAAGAGATGTCGAACCGCCAACATTGCCAATTCGCAGGTTCGAGTCAAAAGTTCGGCCACCATGTCAATGGCCAGGCTCTCGGTTGCCGCCCCTTGGATTCTGCTTGCTCTTTTGCTCTCGAGGTCCGAGAGCGAGGCCAGCTTCGCTAGCTCCCAGGGTTTGGGAGTCCTGCTTTTCGGCCTTTTGGTTTGTTTTCTCGCCTACCGCTTGATCGGTTCACTCGGGCGATCAAAGGCCGAGGTGCGTGTTTATGGCTAGTAAGCGTTTCGAGACGTCTATTGAGGTTGCGGCAATCGCGACCATGGTTTCTCTGGCAGTAAAGGGAGGCGCCAATGTCATTTCTGCTCTTGAAATTGGACTCCAACACGCAAATGGACGAGTTGCCGAAATGCTGAAGGAGGTTTTGGCTCGAATCGAATTAGGCGCGTCTTTCACAGAGGCGTCAGAGGATATCCGCTCTAAAACCTCGGGCACTGCGGTCGAAGAGTTCTTATCAAAACTTCAGCAGTCGGCTCAACTGGGTTCAGGTCTGGCAGAACAGTTGGATGACTTGGTTCTCACCCTCAACTCCGAGGTGGCAGTGACGAAGATGGCTAATGCCACCGCCAACGAAACCAAAATGCTCCTGCCACTGGTCTTCCTGATTTTGCCGGTAACCGTGATTTTTGCCCTCTACCCGAGCTTGCAAATGCTCAACCTACAAATGGAAGGAACATGATGAAAACACTGAGAGACGAACGCGGCGATGTGCCAGGTTGGGTGCTGATAACGCTCATGACCGCTGGGTTGGTAGTCGTGTTGTGGTCAACGGCGGGTCCAGCGCTGAGTGGCCTCTTCGGGTCTTCGCTCACCCGTGTTTCGACGTTCTGAAGGTTCTGCCCCGGTGGATTTTGTCCTGATTTCGGGGCCGCTCCTAATCTCGTTCGGCCTCGTTCTCTCAGTTGTCATTCTCGGGTATCAGAAGGTGATCCTGACCGGTGTGGCGAACACGCTCGCCGAACGCGCAGCACTCGCCGATGTTTCCGAAGCCGAGTTCGCAACCCTTGCTGAGGCAGAGATGGCGAAATGGAACCTGAATTTGGCGAACTTGAGCGTTGCCGATTCCGAGGGCATCGAAACAGTGAGGCTCAGCCTCAACGGATTTGCCGGCTGGCAAATTGAGGCGGTGGGTTTTGCGACAAAGGAACTTCAGTGATCAATGCGGCAACGCTGTCATTGAATTCGTTGGTTTTGCTTTTTTAGTTTTTGCCCCGATTGCAACATTTGCAGCAACCGACACAATGAAATGGATTCAAAAAATTGAGGTCACCACTTCGGCTACGCAGCTCGCTCGAGCCTATGCAATAAGCCCCGACGCATTTGTGCGGCTCGAGTCGCTTCTGCAGAGCGAATATCGCGGTCTGGTGGTGGCTGTGTCGACCAGCAAGGGATTCGTCGAAGTTCGGGTGCGCCTAGAAGACCAAGTCGCAAGTTCGAGGCAGTTCTTATGAAAGCTGACGAAGGCTCGACTCTGCCATTGATAATCGGTCTCTCGGCACTTCTGATCTCAATGGTTCTGGTGACGGCAGAAGTTCAGAGTCTGGTTCTGGTCAAAGCGAGAGCCTTTTCTGAGGCCCGCTTGGCTGCGCTTTACATAGCGAATCAGACCGAGGGCTTCGCTCCAGTTCGCGGGCTGGACTACTCGGAGGCTGCCCTGCCGGTCCTCGGGCCAATTTTGTCGGTTCGAGTTTCCTCTAGCGACGGTAAAACCTTCGACGCCGAAGTTTGCGAAAAGTGGGAGTCGCCGTTCGGGCTTCACCCGGCGGCTACGATTTGTGATCGCGCTAAGGCTAGAGCGATTTCTTGATCGGCTTTGGGCTATAGCGCGGAATGTACTTCCAGAGCAGCCAGGCTCCGCCGAATCCCGCCCAGCCGAAGATTGCCATGGCCGGGCCGAGGGTCACTAGAGCGGCGACCCCAACTAGAAGTGGTCCAGCACCGGCAACTGCGGCATCGGTGAGTAGGCGGTAGGAGGCCAAGAACTCGTTGCGGGCGTCTGTCGGCGCTAGGTCTGAGCCCAGAACCAGAATTACACCGCTGCCGACGCCGTTGACCAGGGCCATGACGATCGCGATTGCGAAAAAGGTGGGGGAGTTGAAGGCGAAGGCCACGAGCAGGTGAGCAACCGAAAGGCCGATAACGGTAGGCACAGCGGCCCAGCGTCGCCCAAAGCGATCCATAATCGCACCGGACGCGTAAAAAAGTGCAAAGTCGAGGGCGTTCGCGATTCCGATATAAACCGCGGCTTCGGCTGCGGGCAGGCCGATACTGAGAGCCCAGAGCGGCAGGCCAATCTGGCGCGAAGTTCGGAGGATTCCAATTACCGAAACA
>WLPL01000050.1 GCA_009698805.1 Actinomycetota bacterium
AAACGAACCCTCGAAGAGACCACCAACTTCAAACTTGTTGGGGTTCCAGCACCAAAAACACTTCGCGATGACCACGGCTATGTCGACTATTCGTATATCAACCACTACATCTGCAACGGTGCCGTGATTCTGTGCGCTTTCGATGACGAAAACGACGCCGTGGCCAAGCAAATCTTGGAAGACGTTTATCCGGGCCGCAAAATCGTCCTAGTCGACGCGCGTCCACTCTTCGCTCGAGGTGGCGGAATCCACTGCATCACTCAACAACAGCCCGCCTGAGCGTGAAAAGTTGGGTAGCCTAGATGGGTGTCTAAAGTACTAGCTTCCCTCCCAGTCGGCGAAAAAGTCGGCATCGCGTTTTCTGGCGGCCTCGATACCTCGGTTGCCGTTGCCTGGATGCGCGAAAAAGGTGCGATTCCCTTCGCCTACACCGCGAATCTCGGGCAGTATGACGAAGACGACATCGACTCGATTCCGGATCGCGCAACCGTCTATGGAGCCGAAGCCGGTCGCCTCGTCGACTGCCGCCAATCGCTTGTCGAAGAAGGCCTTGCAGCAATTGCCTGTGGCGCCTTTCACATCCGTACCGGCGGCAAGGTTTACTTCAACACCACTCCCCTGGGTCGCGTGGTCACCGGTACTTTGCTGGTTCGTGCAATGCGCGAAGACGGCGTCGAAATATGGGGCGACGGATCGACCTACAAGGGCAACGACATCGAGCGCTTCTACCGCTACGGGCTGCTCGCCAACCCAAACCTTCGCATCTACAAGCCTTGGCTTGACAACGACTTTGTGAACGAGCTCGGTGGCCGCCACGAGATGTCGGAGTGGCTGAACGCTCGAGACCTGCCATACCGTTCTTCGACCGAGAAGGCCTATTCGACCGACGCCAACATGCTCGGCGCTACCCACGAAGCTAAATCGCTGGAGGAGCTAGGCACATCGTTCGAGATCGTCGAGCCAATCATGGGCGTCAAATTCTGGGACGACTCAGTCAAGATCGAAAAAGAGGACGTCACCGTAACGTTCCGTCAGGGTCGCCCAGTGGCAATCAACGGCAAAGAATTCACCGATGCCGTCGAACTGATGTACGAGGCCAACAAGATCGGTGGCCGTCACGGGCTCGGCATGAGCGACCAGATCGAAAACCGCATCATCGAGGCGAAGAGCCGCGGAATCTACGAAGCACCCGGCATGGCTCTGATTCACATCGCCTACGAGCGCCTACTGAGCGCGATTCACAACGAGGACACCATCGCGCAGTACCACTCGGAGGGTCGCCGCATGGGTCGCCTGCTTTACGAGGGTCGCTGGCTCGACCCGCAGACCCTGATGCTCCGCGAAGCGCTCATGAAGTGGGTCGCCTCTGCCGTAAACGGGTCAGTCACCCTGAGGCTTCGCCGCGGCGACGACTACACGATAGTCAATACCGAGGGTGAAAACTTCAGCTACCACCCAGAGAAGCTCTCGATGGAGCGCACCGAAGATTCAGCATTTGGGCCTGCCGACCGAATCGGTCAACTCACCATGCGCAACCTGGACATTCAAGACACCCGGACCAAACTCGACATGTACCGCAAGCAGGGACAGGTCGAGGGCGGTCAGTTCGAGCTGACCTAACATGAACGCGCACGCTATTCCGGTCTGGTTTGAGACCGCAACAATCGTCGTCCTAGTTCTGATTCTTCTCGCTGACGTTTTCATCATTGCCAGGCGACCTCACGAGCCTTCTACCAAGGAGTCCGCTGCTTGGGTGGGTTTTTACGCACTCCTGGCTGTCATCTTTGGAACCTTTCTCGCAGTCACCTCCGACGGGGGTCGGGCGAGCGAGTTCTTTGCGGGTTGGCTTACCGAATACAGCCTGAGCGTCGATAACCTCTTCGTCTTTGTGATCATCATGGCTCGCTTCGCTGTTCCGAAGAAATACCAGCAAGAGGTTTTGATGGTGGGAATCATCATGTCGCTCGTGCTTCGAGCCGCTTTCATCTTCGCGGGTGTGGCGATCCTCAACGCGTTCACCGGCATCTTCTACCTGTTCGGTGCTTTTTTGATCTACACGGCGATTCATCAGTTGTTCAGAAGCGAAGAAGACGACGAAGAGTCTGAGTCGAAGCTCACTAAGTTTTTGAGCAAGCGAATCGCCTACACCGAAACCTACGAAGGAATGAAGCTCCGCACGAGAGTTAACGGCAAGAAGACCTTCACCCCGATTATCGTGGTGTTCATCACATTGGCGTTGACCGACGTCATGTTCGCGTTCGACTCGATCCCGGCGATCTTTGGTATCACCACCGACGGTTTCATCGTTCTAACCGCGAACATCTTTGCCCTCATGGGGCTACGCCAGCTCTACTTCCTGCTCGGCAGCTTGATTGAGAGGCTCCGGTTTCTCGAATACGGAATTTCGGCAATTTTGGCGTTCATCGGTTTCAAACTTGTCGCACACGCAATGCACGAAAACGAGCTCCCGTTCATCAACGGTGGCAAGCACATCGACTGGGCTCCCGAGATCAGCACTCAGACCTCGTTGATTGTCATCATCGCCTGTCTCGTCGTTTCGGCGGGCGCGAGCCTAGTCATCAAAAAGAAGGATTAGCCATGTTCGGTTCTATCGGTTTCGGTTTCATGAAGGCCTCATTCGGGGAGAGCGAAACCACCCACGACTCGACCATCGAGGCAATCCACGAAGCAATGCGTCAAGGCGTCACGCTCTTTGACACCGCCGACATCTACGCCCCGTCTTGGAACACTATGGGCCACAACGAGTTGTTGCTCGCCGAGGCGATTAGCACCTTTGAAGGTAAAACCGAACCGCTTCTTATCGCCACAAAAGGTGGGATAACACGCGGCACGGGTGAGGCTTGGGGCCGAAACGCCAACCTCGAATACCTGCAATCGGCGGTTGAGGCCTCGGCCAAGCGCCTTAACGTGAGCAAGATCCCGCTTTGGCAACACCACCGCCTCGACCCGAACCTTCCTTTCGAGACCCAGCTCGAAAATCTCGCAACTCTCAAGCAAAACGGGCTTATCGAACGCATCGGAGTTAGCAACTACTCGGCCAAGCAACTTCGACGCGCAATCGAAGTAATTGGCGATATCGCAAGCGTGCAAAATCAGTTGAACCCGGCATACCGGCAAGATCTAGACGTACTCGCGGTTTGCGAAGAGCACGGAATCGTGTTCCTACCCTGGTCACCTACCAAGGGAGCCCGTCAAAACGACGCCCAGGCCATAATCAAGACGATTGCAGACGAGAAGCAGGCATCGACCTATGCGGTTGCAATCACGTGGCTACGGAGCCTCTCAACCCAGCTCGTGCCGATTCCAGGAGTTACTCGCAAGGAGTCAGTCGAGGACGCGCTGAGTTCACTAAAACTTGACCTGAACAGCGAAGACCTAAAGCGAATCAACGAGGGTCTTGAGCCGACCCAGCCAATGGACGCCGAGCTTCTAAGCGACCAACCTAAGAACTAGAGAGCGGCCTCGATAGCCGACACAATTTCGTCAGAGTCTGGCTTGGTCTTTGGCCTAAACCGCTTGACCGTGCCGTCAGACAAGACCAAGAACTTCTCGAAGTTCCAGGTAACCGGACCGGCAAGGCCAGAGGCATCCTTTGCCTTGACAAGTTCCTTGTAAAGTTCGTGGCGAGATCTGCCATTTACCTTCACCTTGGATGTCATCGGAAACGTGACTCCCCAGGTGGTTGAACAGTAAGAAGAAATGTCCTCTGAAGACGAGAGTTCTTGGAAGAACTGGTTTGATGGCAAGCCGACCACTACAAAGCCCCTAGAGCCGTACTTCTTCTGCAACGCCTCGAGCGCTTCATACTGAGGCGTCAGACCGCAGCGCGAAGCCACGTTCACAACCAGGGTCACTTTTCCGGCGACGTCACCAAAGGTCGTCTTCTTGCCGTCCAGCATTTCTAATTCGATTGATTTCAAGTTCATGTATCTATCAAGCCAGAGTTTTCGGGTTTTGTTCCAAAATTTTGGGCATCCGATTGAAGTTATAGTGAAAATACCTCAAGACAAAGGAGTTCTCGTGAAGGTCCAAGGAAAAGTAGTGGTCGTAACCGGTGCTGGCAATGGCATGGGCCGCGAGATAACCCTCGAACTCGTTCGTCGCGGCGCAAAAGTTGCCGCAGTTGATCTTCGCGAAGACTTTCTCGCCGAAACCAAAGTTGCCGCAACCGCTCTCGGGGGAACAGTCGAAACCTTCGTGGTCGACGTCACCGACTCGGCCAAGATCGCCGCTCTTCCAGCCCAAGTCATCGCAAAGCTTGGCTCGGTGGACGCAATCGTGAACAACGCCGGAATCATCCAGCCGTTCGTGAAAATCAACGAACTCAGCTACGAGGACGCCACGCACGTTATGAACGTGAACTTCACCGGGCCCCTTCACATGGTCAAGTCCTTTCTTCCAGAACTCATGAAGCGACCAGAGGCTCACATCCTCAACGTCTCCTCAATGGGCGCATACGCACCTGTTCCTGGGCAGAGTGTCTACGGTGCTTCAAAAGCCGCCGTCAAGTTATTCACCGAGGGTCTCCGCTCCGAGCTCCTCGACACCAAGATCGGGGTGACAATCGTGTTCCCCGGAGCAATCGAAACCAACATTGCGGCCAACTCTGGTATGACCATTCCGGCTGGCACGAGTGCCGAGACCTCGAAGATCAAAATGACCCCTGCGCCAGTCGCGGCCAAGACCATGGTCGACGCGATCGAAAACAACAAGCCCCGCGTTTGCATAGGTCAAGATGCCAAGGTTATGGACTTCCTAACCCGACTAAACCCAGTGTTCGCAGCCGGCGTGATTAACAAGCAAATGAAGTCGCTTCTCGGCTGATACCTTCGCCCTAGCGCATATGACTCGCTAAGCAATTTTCGGCAGTCATAGCATTTTTTCATGAGTCTTTTAATGGGGAAAGTTTATTCACGCGCTCGCGCAATCGCAGTTTCGGCACTGGCTATAACAGCGCTTGCAGTCACTTCTTCAGGCGCCTTGGCCGCACCGGCAATGACTTCGACACTTTCGGTTACGAGCGTGGCGTCAGGAGCCAAGGTTGACCTCACAACCCAGATTCCAGCCGTCAGCGCTGTAGATAATTCGACCCAAGAGATTATTCAGTCAATCGACTCGACAAAGGTCCAGTTGACCTCGGCGGCTGACGTGATTGCTCCAGCCGGATGGACTGTCGCCTACTCCACCGACGGCACTACCTTTTCGGCTACTCCAAGCAGCTGGGCTGCCGTGGTAAAGGTAAAGGCGACAGGCCTAGTGAACTCAGGTGGTGCTACTGGGGACGGCAAGCAAATCTACTCAACCACAACATCGTTGCCCGGCACTGTGAACACCGTTGACGGCGCCTCTCGCACCGGCGGAGATGGTTACGACACCGCGTTTGACAGCCGTGGCTACATTTTCAACACCTATCACCACGACTATGCAAACGGTAGCCTAGATTGCCGCAAACGGTCCGACGGCTCGTTCTGCAGTGCCAGCTGGCCTTTCGGTCTGGCATCCGAGGGATTCCACTCAAACTTCTCCTCAACCCAATACTTCGATGAGGTTTATAAGCACCTATGGCTTCCCGTTTCAGACCGGTCAACGGGCACTGGCTTTCTTTGCATCGACGTTTCGACCGTTGAAACCCCTGTGTACTGCGGTGGATCAAAAGCTAGCGCTTGGCACATGGTTCAGTCTCGAGCCAACGCGAACGAAGCCGGAATTACCGATATCGTCGCAAGCAACGGCAAGGTTTACTCTTGGGACATCTTGGCCCCGAACCTCCTCTGCTACGACTACTTGGCAAATAACGGTATGGGGGCGACCTGCACTTCGATGCCAACCTTCAGCCGCCTGGTCGCGGGAACCACACGATCTACCAACAACATCCCTTACACCTATAGCGGATTCAAACTCGCCTACGGAAACGTCTACGGAGAGCTGAACGGTGTCGCTGTTTGTTTCAACGGCACAACCATGGCAAAGTGCACCGGTTGGGCTCAGTACGACTTCGTACTTGGCGCCAACTCCAGCACGAAAATTCTCTACGTGCAGCCCAATGCTGCTGGTGGAGTAGCAGGAATATGCTCAACCTCAGATGCGCAATGCTTCGCCGAAAATGGGACGCGCTTTGCAGCTAACACCACTGTGCAGGCTGGGCTCACGCAAGGCTGGATGTCTTACTGGAATGGCGCTGTTGAGGTCGCTGGCACCAAACTGCTCTGGACCAGCTACTTTGACAAGCCATCCACAACGTACTGCTACGACTACGCGACGCTAGCGCCTTGCGCCAATTGGGCTACTGCAACGAGATTCATTTCAGGTGTTGGGCAATTTAATACTGACTCGTGGCGCGTTTACACCCTGAAGGTTGATCCCCTAAGCAACGACTGCATGTGGACCAACGGAGACCTAGGCCAAGGAATCAAACAGTTCACCATTTCAACTGCAACAGCGGGTTGTGCCATCAACGTCAATAGCGTCAGCTTCACTCAGTCACTGGTTCAACCTCGCTTGGCCTGTTCGTTCGGCACCGACGTGGGCTACAGATCCTTCAAGATCGGCGGCTTAGCTGCCGGTACCGACTTCTCCACGGCAACGCTTACCGTTATAAAGTCAAACGGAAGTGTCGCCGTTTCGGGCGGCACAACCTGGAGCAACATTGCGTTCGATGCCTCCGGACAGGTCGATCTAAGCAACCTTGCATACTCAGATTTAGGGTTGGGTGCTAACTTCAAGGTCACCTACTCGAATCGAACTGCCTTCACCGCGACCACAGGTACGCTGACTATGCAAACTCAGTCAGCACAACTCTGCATCTCAGTAACGGCGCAGACTGCATGCCCGAATACGGTTCAGATCGCTAATCTTCCAACTCAGGTCGCAAGCTTCACCGCTACAGGAGCAACCATCAGCTCGGGTGGTGGCCGGACCGACTACTCGACCAGCCCGCAAACCCTTTCGATAACACCACCGGCTACTCTCTCCGCCTGTGGATTCCAACTCATAGGACAAGTGGCGCAGGGAAATTTTGCCGCCTCCTACCCCACTTCAAACATCAAGCCAGTATCGGGCGTAATCGCTACCCTGCGAGACTCTGCCGGCACAATTCTCAACGATCCGACATCAGGATTACCTATCACCTCAGTGACCGACGCCTCGGGTAACTACACTTTTGGCTACCTGAAAGCTGGCACCTACAAGGTGAGCTTCGCTGACTTCCCACTTGTCAACGGAGTTGGGCCAGGCGACATCGCCATGACCTACATCTCGCCATTTCAATATGTCGGCGGCTCCTACACCATGACGCCACAAAACCCGGCTGGAAACTTCTCAACCATTCAGTCACCTCTGACTTCACTCGCTATCACTGGAGTGGCTGGAGCAGCTGACGTCAGCGTGCGAGCTGCTTATGTAATGCGTGCGGTAGCAGTAAACGACACGGTTTCGGTGAAGGCTGGTGCCTCGCCTAACTTGATTGATGTC
>WLPL01000051.1 GCA_009698805.1 Actinomycetota bacterium
AGTGCGCTTCGTGGTGCCTTTGAACAAAAGGTGCTCAAGGAAGTGGGTTGAGCCAAAGTGGCCGTTGGTCTCGTCACGCGAGCCGACGGCAACAGAGAACGAAACCGAAGCGCTCTGAGCGCCGGGAACATTCTCGGTTAAAACGCGAACACCGCTCGGAAGGATAGTTCGGCGAACCGAACTACCTCCCGAAGCAGTGAACGAAAGGTCGTTTTGATCTAAAGGAAAGAAGATCTCAGACACGTAGTTACTCTGCGTCGTCTTCCTCGGCAGAGGTGGTCTCTTCGCCTTCAACGACTGGGCTAAGCGAAAGCTTGCCGCGGTCGTCGATCTTGGTGATTTCGACCTGAACCTTCTGGCCAACCTCAAGAACGTCTTCGACGTTCTCAACGCGCTTGCCACCGGAGATCTTGCGAAGCTCCGAGATGTGCAATAGGCCATCCTTGCCAGGAACCAGTGAAACGAACGCACCAAAGGTGGCTAGCTTCACGACGGTACCTAGGAAGCGCTCGCCAATCTTAGGAACAAGTGGGTTGGCGATGGCATCGATAGCTGCGCGAGCAGCGTCTGCCGATGGTCCGTTGGTGGCACCGATGTAAACGGTTCCGTCGTCGTCGATCGAGATGTCGGCTCCGGTCTCGTCCTGGATCTGGTTGATCATCTTGCCCTTAGGGCCAATGACTTCACCGATCTTGTCGATAGGGATCTTGATCGCGATGACGCGTGGAGCGGTCGGGGCTAGTTCATCTGGGCCATCGATTGCCTGGTCCATGATGTCGAGGATCGAAAGACGAGCCTCTTTAGCCTGGGCCAGTGCGCGACCTAGCTCTGATGACGGGATGCCATCTAGCTTGGTGTCGAGCTGAATCGCGGTGATGAAGTCACGAGTACCGGCAACCTTGAAGTCCATGTCGCCTAGGGCGTCCTCGGCTCCAAGAATGTCGGTGATCGGCTCGTAACGCATTACGCCGTCGACTACATCTGAGATCAGACCCATCGCGATACCGGCAACCTTGGCGCGCAGTGGCACACCAGCGTTGAGTAGCGAAAGGGTAGATGCGCAAACAGAACCCATCGAGGTCGAACCGTTCGAACCTAGAGCCTCAGACACCTGACGAATTGCGTAAGGGAAGTCTTCGCGCTTTGGAAGAACAGGAACCAGTGCACGCTCGGCTAGTGCTCCGTGACCGATTTCGCGGCGCTTCGGGGTACCAACACGGCCAACTTCACCAGTCGAGTAAGGCGGGAAGTTGTAGTTGTGCATGTAGCGCTTGGTCTTCTCAGGGCTCAGCGAGTCAATCTGCTGTTCCATCTTGAGCATGTTCAAGGTGGTGACACCAAGAATCTGGGTCTCACCGCGCTGGAAGATGGCCGAACCGTGAACGCGAGGGATCACAGCGGTCTCTGCGTCGATGACGCGGATGTTGCGTGGCCCACGACCATCGATACGGATCTTCTCGGTTAGAACGCGGGTGCGAACAACCTTCTTGGTTACCGACTTGTAGGCGGCAGAGATCTGACCCTGCTGCTCGTCGGTCAGGGTCGCGGCAAGCTTTGCCTTGACCGAGTCCTTGAGGGTGTCGTCTTCGTTCTGACGCTCGACCTTGTCGGCGATTAGGTAGATGCGGCCTAGCTCTGCCTCGGCAAGAGCTGCAACTGCGTCGTAAACCTCGTCGCTGTAAGGCGGGAAGGTTGGGTACTCGGCTAGTGGCTTGGCAGCCTTGGCAGCCAGGCGAGCCTGTGCCTTCACTAGCTCGGCAATGTAAGGCTTGGCAGCCTCAAGACCGGCAGCAACCACATCTTCGTCTGGAGCCTTGGCGCCAGCTTCGATTAGGTCTAGCGAGTTTTCGGTAGCCTCGGCCTCAACCATCATGATTGCGACGTCTTCGGTGCCGTCTTTTTCGACGATTACACGGCCGGCAACGACCATGTCGAACACTGCGTGCTCTAGCTCCGAGTACTTAGGGAACGCGATCCACTGACCGTTGATGAGTGCAACGCGCACACCACCGATTGGGCCAGAGAATGGCAGACCAGCAAGCTGGGTTGACATCGAAGCCGCGTTGATTGCGACTACGTCGTACATTTCGTCTGGCTCGATAGCCATAACGGTTACGACGACCTGGACCTCGTTGCGAAGACCATCGACGAACGATGGACGTAGCGGGCGGTCGATTAGACGGCAGGCGAGGATTGCATCGGTGGTTGGGCGACCTTCACGACGGAAGAACGATCCTGGGATGCGTCCGGCTGCGTACATCTTCTCTTCGACATCGATAGTCAAAGGGAAGAAGTCGAACTGGTCTTTTGCTTGCTTGCTCGCGGTGGTTGCCGAGAACAGCATGGTTTCGCCGTCGATGTAAACAGCTGCAGCACCCTGTGCCTGAGCAGCTAGACGACCGGTCTCAAAGCGAATGACTCGCTCGGTACCGTTTGGGTTTTTGATAATGGCATATTCTGCCTGAGCACCATCCATGGGCTCTACTTTGTCTGGACCTAACATGGTCCCTCCTCTTTATTTCTTCTTTAGCAAGCGCGGCAAGTCAAACTTGCCCACATTGGGAGGGATGCCCTGGTCTGCAGTAGAAAACCTTGGAGAACTCCAAGATCCACGACCGAAGACCAGCAAAACCTGCCACGTCGCTTCTTTTAGGGTAGCAGAGCCCTCCGACAAAGGCTAGTAAGTCTTCGACGACTTTCTGCCGAGCACTATTTCGAAAATCGCCAGAGAGACAGCGATCGCGGCCGGAATCATGATGTAGGCCACCTGGTACCACAAGTCGTTTAGAGAGTTTTCGAGGCTCACGCTTGCCGCGCTGCCAAACTCGGGGGTTAGAAAGAGAAACAGGCCGGCATCCCCTAACCCGGCCGGGATATCAGGTACTGGTTTTGGAATCGGCGGA
Source organism: Actinomycetota bacterium (assembly GCA_009698805.1). GTDB lineage: Bacteria > Actinomycetota > Actinomycetes > Actinomycetales > Microbacteriaceae > Rhodoluna. The sequence goes on from WLPL01000051.1 coordinate 2,904, forward strand.
CCCATGATCTGACCGATCAGGTAGAGAGTTGCCGGAACAACCCAGAAAACGGCTGTCCAGCCTGGGTAACCAATGTCGTTCCTTCGCCTCCAGAACGCAGAAGTGAATAACACCGTGAACACGGTGATCGTAATTACCTTGCCTGGTGTTCCGGCCAGCTCTAGAAGCAAACCGGTGGCGATAAACAGACCGACGAGCGAGCCAAGATAAGGCCAAAAAGCTTCGCGACTAAGGCGAGCTTTCAACCTGAAAGTTCCAGCAAAACCTTGGGCTAGGTACTTAGCAAACATTGCTCCCCCTCAACGAATTTGTAGATACGATAACTCGATTTTCGGTCCTGGGCAAGAAATCAGAACCAAGAGAGTTAAAGCAAAAACCGCCCGAGTCCTTAGGAACCAGGCGGTCTTTGATGTTTGTTTAGGCAGTCGCGTACTTGTTTCCTTGAGCGGCAGTCTTAGTCGGCTTGGCAAGTAGAACTATTAGCCAAATGCCGTAGGCAAGTGCTAGCAAGATTCCAGGAATCATGCCCAGGAACAATCCTGCAAAACCGTTACCCAACGACCCCATGCCCGAACTCATCGAAGCTCCAGCGACACCGCCGACAAGTGCGCCGATAAATAGCACCACGCCTGGCAGTAGGCCGAAAAGCAGGAACAGCGGGTTGGTGCCAACGTCACGCAGACGGCGAACCATCAGCGCGAGGGTCGGTAGGTAAATCGCTAACGGCAAAAGAGACAGCAGGAAGTTGAACCCAGCAGCAACGGCGCTGGCGGAAGAGTCTCCGCTAGACATGGCAGAAGCAGCTGCAACTCCAGCTACTACACCGCTCAAAATTTGCACTACTGTACCAACGGCAACAAAGAACAAATACCACCACCAGAAGGTTCTGCGATCGATAACACCTTTGAAGTTTGCGTAGTTTTTGAAACCGTATTTGATTGCATTCGTGAATTCCATGATTCCCCTTTCGTGTGGAACTTGTTTGGATACTAAACCGATTTTTAGCTAAAACCGGTTAAGCAAAAACCGCCCGAGTCTTACGAGTCGGACGGTTTTTGTCTAAGACACTTAGCGGCGAAGGCCGAGGCGCTCGATCAATGCGCGGTAACGCTCGATTTCTACCTTCTGTAGGTAGCCAAGGAGGCGCTTGCGCTGACCCACGAGTAGAAGGAGTCCACGACGCGAGTGGTGGTCGTGCTTATGCTCCTTGAAGTGCTCGGTGAGGTCTTTGATGCGGCGAGTAAGAACTGCAATCTGAACTTCAGGAGAACCGGTGTCACCTGGGTGGGTTGCGAATTCGTTGATGATCTCGGTCTTAACCTTTGGGTCTAGAGCCATTTGGTTCTCCTTCTGCTAGCTGCGCGGCGCAAGAAACGGGAATGTTTCTAGCTCTCTTTATCCGCGGCCGATACACGGCAACCTCTCAAGCATAGCCGAGAAGGCTCTGTGGTGCTAGTTAGTTGCGAACCGGTTGCCCTGAGCAGCGGTTTTGGTTGGTGCAAGCATCCAAATCCACCAGTAGACCAGCCAGATGATGCCGGTAATCACAAACAGGACCATTGACCCAAGTATCAACAGCGCCAGGTTGCTATGGAATGTGCCAGTTGCCAAAAGTGCGGGAAGTGCTGACAAAGCCGAAATGATAAAAACGATTCCGAGAACCAAAGGGATGAATTGAAGAAATGCCAGTTTGCCGCTTCGTCCGCCATCTTGAATGCGCCGGTATGTCAAAGACAGTGAAGGAATCAGGGTTACCAGAGAAATGATCAGGGACGGAATCGGTATCAACTGCAGGTATTGGTCCGCGGTTAGCAATGTGGTTCCGTCACCGAGGATCGCTTGCTGATTGCGAAGCGCGGGTTGAATGAACATGTCGGCCAGGTTGACTACCTGCCCAAGGATCCAGAGGAACAGGTAAAAATACCAAAACTCTGACTTTGACGCCGTGCCACTGAATTGGTTCCATTTGAGCCAACCCGCCTTGATTGCTGCTGCGAAATCCACTAGCTCACGACTCCTAAAATGATTCTGCACATAGCCACATCGCGATTGATTGCCGCTACGAGGTCTTCTATACCGTTGAACTTGGCCGAAGGACGGATGTGTTTAACATATTCGAGCGAGACGACCTTGTCGTAGAAATCTAGGTCGGTGCGGTCGATGACGTGAGCCTCGATGAGTCGAGGAACCGCTTGGAAGGTTTCGTTGATTCCAACCGAAAGCGCGGCCGGGTAGCGTTCCTGGTCGGCATAAAGCCAGCCAGCGTAAACGCCATCGACGGGCAGGTAACCTTCGGCCTCGCGAGACATGTTTGCGGTCGGAAACCCGATTGATCTGCCAATTTTTAGACCGTGCTCGATGATTCCGGTGGTCAGATGCGGCCGGCCGAGCAGTTCGGCCGCCATCTCAACTTCACCTTGGTCAAGGACGTCTCGAATCAGGGTAGTCGAGATCACCTGGCCTTCGACCATGACTGACGGCACCACGATGACCTTGAAGCCGTACTTCGCTCCGAGTTCGGCAAGAGTGACCACGGTTCCGGCTCCCTTAGCGCCGAATCTAAAGTTTTCGCCGACCAAAACGATTCTGGCTTTTAGCGCCTCGACCAAATAGGTCTGCACAAACTCTTCGGGGCTTTTATGTGCGAGATCGTCATCGAAGGTTAGAGTCAAAACGGCATCAACCCCGGCTTCGGCGAGCAAAAACTGCTTCTGGCGTGGACCGATCAGGGCTGGTTTCAATCGGCCAGGGTTTAGCAGGGCGTCCGGGTGTCGATCAAAGGTGACCACAACCGATGCGATTCCGTGCTCCTCGGAAACCTCAACCAGTTCGGCCAGCAGCGCCTGATGCCCGAGGTGAATCCCGTCAAACTTGCCGATGGTGACTGCGGTTTCGGGGAATTCCGCGTCAATCTGAGCTGTCGACTTCCAGCTGATCACTTCTTCTCACCTCGACGAAGCCAAATGAGCCCGAGAATCGGCAGAGCCAATGGCACGAAGCCATAACCCTGGCCGAAGTTAGACCAGACGGTTTTGGCGGGGAACGCGTTGGCGTCGAAAAGTGTGGCGAAACCGATGAGCAAAACCAAGGCCAGTTCGAAAGATATGACCCAGGTGGCGACCTTTCGCCAAAATGCGCCCTGTCGAACTAGCGCGATGGTTGCCAAGACATAGAACAAGGCAGCGACCGCCGAAAGTGTGTAAGGCAGTGGGGCTGCCGAGAATTTGGTAGCGAGCTCAAAACTTGACCGGCCGAGTGCGGCTAATGCCAAGACCCCGTAGGCGAAGATCAGAACCCATACGGCACCGGTTTTTTTGGTTTTGTTCACCGCATTAGTTTAATCGCTAGTTAGTCGCTGGCGCGGTTGGTGTCGGGAGCCCTTTTCGAACCGTGACCAGTGCCAAGGTGCGAGTTGCCTCGCTGAGTTGGTTGAAGTTTGACGCACCGAGTGAACCCTGGCTGTCGAGTCTCAAAATAAAGTTGGCTAGCGCTCGCTTTAGCAGGGTGTCTTCACCGCAAAGGTAAAGGTTCACGGGGTAGATCGCCTGGTATGGGGTTGCGGCAGTGTCGAAGCCGGCCGGCACAATCGGTGCTAGGCCCGGGTCGAGCGACACCGTGACGCCAGATTGGCTAGCCTTTGGAACCCACTGGGTGGCCGCCGAGCTAACGCCACCGGTATCGGCGTTGGCCAGAATAGGTTGCTTGTCGGAATCTTCACCGAAAGACAGCGAAGCCGAGTAGAGGCCGAGGAATAAAGCGTAAGAACCCGGGACGATGGCTACTTCACCCTCGGCCAGGGCGGCGTAGTCAGAAACCTTAGCTTGATCTGACTTGGCAATTTTCGAGGCAGTTAGCGGAGCACCAAGTCTTGTGAGCCAACCGTTCAACGAACCGAAGGCCTCGCGATTCGCCTTCGGGTTGAGGATGATTGGTTCGTCGGGCAGCTCGGTTCCGACGTTTTCTTTGGCGATTCGCGAGTCGCTCCACGTTCTTATCTCGCCATTCAAAATCGCTGCAGCGGTCTTGGGAGTCAGGTTTAGAGTGCTCGTGACACTCAGATTGAAAACGATGTTCGCAGATTCAACCGCGAGTGGGACGGTTGCGAAAGGCTTGCAGGTGGTTGGTGGGGTCGCCGAGACCAGCAGATCGGCAGCGTCGGTTGTTACCGGAGTAAGCGTCATGGCTGGTAGGGGCGAAACGCAAGCTTGTGGAACGGCGAGCTGCCACTGAGAAATTGGGTCGGCAAGTTCGGCGGGGCTCGAGATTGTGACGTCGCCATTCACACAGGTGTAGGTCTGCTCTGCGATCTGGGCAGCGACGTCTGGTGGCATCGGAGGGTCGCAGGCGGTTAGCGCTAGAGCCGCGGAGGTGGCTATGGCCAGGGCCGCCATCACTCGAACCGATTTCTTCAATGCATTACCTCTCGTTGACTCCATTTTAAGTGCTTTGGCGCGGG
>WLPL01000052.1 GCA_009698805.1 Actinomycetota bacterium
CTTTCGAGTGCCCCAAAAGACTAACCGAAAAGTGCCCGAAAAGGCAAACCGCCTCGAGCGTGTTTGTGCTGTGTTCTAATTGGGGACATGAACATCGGCCCCTCAGGCAAATCGTCCTGGTTAGAAATTGGACTAGCAATTTTCTTCGTCCTCTTGGTATTTGGGGTCTTTCTTTTTGCCTTCGCCGCGCCGCTAGTGAGCTACTTCGTCACTCGCAAAGAACGTTGGCCGGACTACACGAAGAAGGAGAGAATTCGAATAATCGCTAGCTTCGCTCTCACGGTTGGAACGGCCGCACTTCTGATTTGGTTGACAACCTCACCGTTCACGAAAAGCTAAGCGCGCCAACTCCATCTAGGGTCGGTCTCGGCATAGGCGGCCTCACCGTGGAGCACGAGATCGACACCAGCGATCTCATCGGTGTTTGAAACTCTAAAGCCAATCGTCTTCTGAATTAGAGTTGCCAACAGCCAGCTCATTGTGAATGTGAAAATGCCTACGACAGCGACGCCGATGGCCTGGCGCCCTAGTTGCGTGGGGTCACCGGTAAGGAACCAGCCGACTAGCTTTGTTCCTGACTGACCAACCAGGCCGATGAACAAAGTGCCAACGAGACCGCCGACCAAGTGGATTCCAACTACGTCGAGCGAGTCATCGAAACCCAGGACGTATTTGAGGTCAATTGCAAGCGCGCAGACCACGCCGACAATTAGACCTAGGGTTATGGCCCAAAACGGCGTTAGGAAGCCACAGGCCGGGGTTATGGCGACCATGCCGGCTACCGCACCAGATCCAGCGCCGACGGCTGTGGGCTTGCCGTGCTTCAAACGTTCAAAGAGGCTCCAAGCGACCAATCCCCCGACGCCCGCCGCAAGAGTATTGACAAAGGCTATAGACGCTGTTCCATCGGCGTGAAGCTCGGAGCCGGCGTTGAAGCCGAACCAGCCGAACCAGAGGATTCCCACACCGATGAGGGTCAGTGGCACGTTGTGAGGCGCGTGCATTCCCTTGGTGAAGCCGAAGCGCTTGCCGACCACCAGGGCGAGAGCTAGGGCGCTGGCTCCGCTCGCAATCTCCACCACTGTTCCACCAGCGAAATCGAGCAAACCTATGTCTTTGACCAACCAGCCGCCGGTAACGATCTCGCCCTGGGAATCAGTCTTGAAGTTGAAAACCCAGCCCGCAACGGGGAAATAGACCAGCGTGGCCCAAAGCCCTGCGAACAGCATCCATGCGCCGAACTTGGCGCGGTCGGCTATCGCACCCGAGATGAGGGCCACCGTGATGATCGCAAAGGTCGCTTGGAAGCCAGAAAAGGCAAGTTGGGAGCCATCGTTGTTGGTTAGAGTGTCGTGAATTAAGCGGGTCAATCCGAGGTTACTGAGATCAATGCCGAGAAATCCGTCGATTCCGACGTAGTTGCCCGTGCCAGCTTGGGCGAAGGCGATGGCGTAGCCGTAACCAACCCACAGAACGCTGACAATCGCAATCGAGCCGAAACTCATCATCATCATGCTCACCACACTGGACGCACGAACGAGCCCGCCGTAGAAGAAGGCGAGCCCAGGCGTCATGAATAGCACCATGGCTGAGCAAAGAATCAGGAAGAGCGTGTCGTTGCTATGCAATGTTCCCCTTGCGAGCATGATCGGAGGGGCCCGAAGACCCCTCCAAAGATGCTACTTGTTATTGGTTAGCCTCTTTCGGCTCCGAAGGCGTAAGCCTCTTCGCCGTGAACAACCGTGTCGATGCCTGCGATTTCGTCTTCGGCCTTGACTCTGAAGCCAATGGTCTTTTCGAGTACAAAACCGATGATCAGCGCCAGTACGAAGGAGTAAGCCAGCACTGCTCCTGCTCCGATTGCCTGCTTTCCGAGCTGCTCAAATTTGCCAGAGTCTAGAAGTCCGATACCGCGACCAAAGATTCCGATGAACAGGGTTCCGAAGATTCCTCCAACTAGGTGGATACCAACGACGTCGAGCGAGTCATCGAAACCGAGTGCGAACTTGAGGTCGATCGCAAGAGCGCAAAGCGCGCCGGCGAGAAGGCCAAGCAGCAGGCCCCAACCCGGGTCAAGAATGTCACAGGCCGGTGTGATTGCAACGAGGCCTGCAACTGCGCCAGAGCCAGCACCGATAGAGGTTGCTTTGCCGTGACGTAGCTTCTCAACGATGATCCAACCGAGCATGGCCGCGGCGGGAGCGGAAAGCGTGTTGATGAAAGCGATCGAGGCAAGACCGTTAGCGGCGAGGGCGGAGCCCGCGTTGAAGCCGAACCAGCCGAACCAAAGCAGTGCGACACCCAGAAGAGTCAGCGGCACGTTGTGTGGCTGAGTGATGCCCTTCGAGAAGCCGAAACGCTTACCCAAAACGATTGCCAGTGCCAAGCCGGCTGCACCAGCATTGATGTGCACGGCCGTTCCACCAGCAAAGTCATGGACGCCGAGAGCAACGAGCCAGCCGCCGAACTTACCGTCGCCGGTCGAACCGAAGTTGAATACCCAGTTCGCAACTGGGAAGTAAACCAGCGTTGCCCACACGGCCGCAAAGATCATCCAGGCACCGAATTTTGCGCGGTCTGCGATCGCGCCAGAGATCAGCGCAACGGTAATGATGGCGAACGTTGCTTGGAATGCAACAAAGGCCATTTCTGGGTAGGCGGATGTCGAATGAGTATCTAAGGCTGAGGCCACCTGTTTACCCAAGCCGACGGACGCACTGTCGAATCCGAACCAGCCTGGTATCCCGACGAAGGTCTTGCTGTCGCTTGAGGCGAATGATTCTGCATAGCCATATAGAATCCAGAGGACTCCGATGAGTCCGAGCGAGCCGAAGCTCAGCATCATCATGCTTACGACGCTCTTGGCCTTGACCATGCCGCCATAGAAGAATGCGAGACCCGGAGTCATCAAAAGAACTAGTGCTGCTGCAATGAGAACGAATGCGGTATTACCTTGGTCCACGTTAATGCCTTTCGTTTGTGTGAAAAATTGCGCACTACGTCGGGCACATCTCAATTCAACAAAAGAGATGTTTCGGCAAGCGAAGCGAAATGTTTCGTGTTTGTAAATCCTGCGGTGGCAAGATTGGGGAATGCGATTGCTGACAAACACAAGACTTCAGGGTTTGTTTCTCGTTCTCGCCACGGCTCTCGGTGTGTCGATCGGATTCAGCGGATCAGAAACCGCCGTTTCGATATTTGGAGAATTTGTTCTACCGCTTTTCTTCGTCGGCGTCGGCATGGAGCTGAGATCCGAATTCGAAAGTGGCTATTTCGTCGTTCGATCAAACATCACCGCTCCCCTTCTTGCCGCCGTATTCGGTGTCGTAGCTCCGGCACTGATCTACATAGCTGTGGTCAATGACGGCTCAGCTGGCTGGGCCGTACCAACGGCCACAGACCTCCCGTTCGGCCTGGCCGCACTAACTCTTGCTGCTCTGAAAGTGCGCTCGCGAATAAGACCAAGGTTTCTAGCGGTGGCAACATTTGACGATGTCATCGGATTGGTAATCCTTGCCGTTGTATTCAGCAGCAAGTTGCAACCCTTCTTTGCGTTCGCAGGGCTCGCTGCCCTTGCTACCTATTGGGTCATCCAGCGATTCGCCTCAAAACTCTGGTTTGTTGCCCTGCCACTAGCTTGTCTTGCGATCTACTCGACCGCGCTTTCGGGTATCCAGACCAGTCTCGTTGGCGTTCTAATCGGGCTTGCCTACGCAAATTCAAGTCATCGGCACCGGCTCGAAGTTCTCAACGGTTGGTTGGTCGTCCCAGTCTTTGCCTTCTTGGTAGGCGCTAGCGTCCAACCAGCGCTAAGTGGCGGACTCAATGCCCTAATCTTGTTCGCAATACTTGCTCGCCCCGCCGGAAAGATAATCGGAATCTCACTTGGTGGCGCCCTCGGCGATTTGCTTCAAAAGGGCCGAACGGACGCAAAGAGTTGGCTGTTGGTCGGGGTTCTCGGAGGAATTGGCTTTACGGTTTCACTGCTGATCGCGAACCTCGCTTACCAAGATTCATCGGTGGACCGCAATTCGGCGATCATCGGCACAATCCTTGCCAGTGCGATTTCGATCGTCCTCTTCTATGTGTTCGTGAAATTCAAAGCTCTACGAGCGCACCCAGGCGAGAAATCGCTCTGAGGTATTTCTTCTTGTAGCCGCTCTCGATAAAGTCCTTGGGGAATACGTCGGTGAGCGGAACCCCTCCGGAACGAAGACCGATTTGCAACTCATAAGCCCTGTCTACGAAGGCAACCAGCCGCAGGCCATCGTTTTGACTAGTCAGGGTGTATGCGCCAGTAAAGGCGCAGCGATCTACTCCGGCAAGCAGTTTTGAATAGAGCGACGGGTGTATCGTCGCTAACTTTGCGAGGAATTCTGCGAAGTCATCGAGCGTGCCCTCAGCGCCGGTCCAACTGGCTAGTTCGTCTGAAGTAAAGCTCTTGTGTACTTTGTCGAACGCGCGGTGGCGATAGTCGTCGCCGTCTACCCTAAACATCTCGAATTGGCGTCCGATGCCCAAGATTTCTCGCTGAAAATCATCTGAGGCGAATCGGCCTTCACCCAGTGCGTTCGGTGGCGTGTTGGAGGTCACCGCAAAACGAACACCCGAGGTGGCGAGCTCGTTGATCAGGCGGGACATGATCATCGTATTGCCGGGGTCGTCGAGTTCAAACTCGTCGATAGCAACAAACTGGTAGGACTTGAGCTCCTTTAGTGCGTTTGCGAAGCCAAGCGCCCCAACCAACGCTGTGTAGGCGATGAAGCTACCAAACACCTTTCGCTTGACGCTCGTGGCGTGAAAAGTAGCCGCCAGCAAGTGAGTCTTGCCGACACCAAAACCACCGTCGAGATAAATGCCTGGCGCTTTCGATGCCTTTCCTCCAGCTGCAAACTCGATCAGTCTGGCTTTAGCGGCGGCCTGGGTCGGGTGATCAGTTGCTGCAATGTAACTGGCGAATGTGGCATCCGCGAATTCCCGTGGTGGCACAAGTTCCGCGATGAGTTCAGCGGCTTTGGCAACAGGATTGCGCGTAATCAGGCTGTTTGCAATGCCTTGAGTTGCCAATTATTACCTTCTTGGGTTTCGTGGGCCTTAACCTTGTATCTATAGCCTAAATCCCCATTGGAGTTGACCCGCATGCCTATCGGCTTTGACACTGACGCAAAGATCAATCAGTACGCTCACCCCGAGGTGTTAGTAACCACCGATTGGGTCGCAGCCAACCTCGCTACGCCGGGTGTAGTCATTGTTGAATCAGACGAGGACGTGCTTCTTTACCAAACCGGACACATCCCGGGAGCAGTGCGCATCGACTGGCACACCGACCTAAATGACCCCGTTAGACGCGACTACCTAAGCGATCAAGCCTTTTCAGAACTGCTTGGTAGTCGCGGAATCTCGCGAGACAGCACGGTGATTCTTTACGGGGACAAGAGCAACTGGTGGGCCTCATACACACTTTGGGCCTTCAAACTCTGGGGTCACAACGACGTGCGCCTGATGGACGGCGGAAGAGACAAGTGGCTTGCCGAAGGTCGCGATACCGTGACCACAGCAACTGAGGTAACCGCGGTCGCGTATCCGGTGGTCGCACGCGATGATTCGGTACTCCGCGCCTTCAGAGACGACGTCCTAGCGCACCTGGGTTTGGCCCTAATCGACGTTCGATCACCCCAGGAATACTCTGGCGAACGCACTCACATGCCCGACTACCCCGACGAAGGCGCACTGCGCGCTGGCCACATTCCCGGCGCTATTTCGGTGCCCTGGGCCAAGGCGACTAATGAGGACAAAAGCTTTAGAAGCCGAGAAGAGTTGGAAGCTCTTTACCTGGGCGAAAACAAACTGACGCCTGGCGAACCCGTCATCGTCTATTGCCGCATCGGAGAACGTTCCAGCCACAGCTGGTTTGTTCTGCATTACCTTCTTGGTTTGCCTAACGTGAAGAACTACGACGGCTCGTGGACAGAGTGGGGCTCTCTGGTTGGCGTCCCTATCGTTAAAGGCACAGAACCGGGTAAGGCATAAGTCTTGGCAAGCCTCGACCAGCAACTTGCTGACCTCTCTGCTGACTTTGCCGAGTTGAGTGTGCAAAATCGCCTCGACCTATTGCTCGAGTTCGCCAATACAATTCCAGAGGTTCCTGAGCGCTTGGTCGGGCACCCGGATCTTCTGGAACGAGTTGAGGAGTGCCAGTCCCCCGTCTTTCTCCTCGTCGAAGTTGATGACGGCTTAGTCACGATTCACTTCACCGTGCCTCGAGAGGCTCCAACCACAAGAGGCTTTGCGAGCATTTTGCACTCACTTCTAAGCGGACGGACTGTGCCAGAGGTGTTGACGGCAAGCGATTCGATTCCCGACTCCCTGTCACTCTCAGACGCCGTCTCGCCGCTTAGACTCCGTGGCATGCGGGGAATGCTCGCACGCATCAAGCGACAGGTCGAACAGAAGTCCTAATGCTCCCTGCCATCTACCTAAAGGTGCCTAAGACCCGAGCAAACCTTGTGCAGGGGTTAGGCGGGAGCTTCACTGATGCACTCGGCTCGTCGCGCGGCATCAGCAATGCTATTGACAGAGAGCTGCTGCTAGACCTGCGGTCGCTTGCCGATGTAGTGGTGACAGATGGAGAGACCGCCAGGCGCGAGGGCTACCGAATACCCAAGGCTTGCGATCTAGCAGTTATCACGAGGGCCGGATACGTTCCCGCGGCTGGAGTCTCGAAAAGGAACTATGTCGAATTGCGAATGTCGCCACCGCAAGCCATTCGTGAGCTAATCGAGTCTGGCTACCAGAGGATTCTGATTGAATGCGGGCCGAGCTTGATCGCCGAAATGATATCTGTTGGGCTAATCGATCAGCTGTGCCTAACCAATACCTCTCACTCAAAAGCGGACCTTCCCGCGCTGGGAATAGGCACTGCGAGGCTCGATTGGAGCCAACAACAATCAGACACAACGTTCTCCGTCTGGAGTGAAATACAGGCTTCCTAGGCACTTGCGACTTAGCCTTGAAGCGATGATAGAAATCCAATACGACGATGACGCGAGCGCTGATTTCAAGCTCGCGATTCTGGCCTTGCGCGAAGCCGAGGTCCGACCTGAAGTCAACATCGTTCAAATCGAATCTCCCCAGCACCTGGCGAGGCACTCACTTGCTTTTTCATGCGACGTGGACGCTGAGTCAACCTCAGCAAAAATTGATTTGGGTACCGGTC
>WLPL01000053.1 GCA_009698805.1 Actinomycetota bacterium
ACGGCCGTCGCTGTCACCGTGACCGACTTCGGCGTGGGCATGACCCCGTCTCAGGTTGCCCGTGTTTTCGACCGTTTTTGGCGAGCCGACCCAGCCCGAAAGCGCACTACTGGAGGCACGGGGCTCGGCCTTTCGATCGCGCTTGCCGACACCAAGTTGCACAACGGCTGGCTGCAGCTGGTATCGAGCCCCAAAAAGGGCACCACCTTCAGAATCACGCTTCCCCGTAAGCAAAATGTTTTGTTCACCCAGTCGCCGCTGCCCCTCGGGAGGTCTCGCTCGTGAAACTGAGACTCTTTGCCCTGATTACTTCAGCCTTGCTGCTCACCGGTTGCTCTTCGATTCCGCAGTCCGGAGCAATCGGTTACGGCCCAGACGTCACCTCGGGTTTAAACAACGACGAGGTTTATTACTCGCAAACCGGGCCTTACCAGGATGCCGGCCAAGATGCCATTCTCTCGGGCTTCCTGAACGCCGGAAACGGCCCTCAAAACGACTACGCGGTCGCTCGCGAGTACTTGACCAAGAGCTTTGCGGCTAAGTGGCAACCTAATAAAGAGGTGCTGATTCAGCAGGGCATCCCAAGGTTGTTCCAAGTCAGCGAAACGCAGTACCAGGTCGTGGTCGGAGTTTCTGGCGAAATTGATGAGGACGGCCGGTACACCGAACTGCCGGCCGGAAGCACGAAAACCGCCACAATTAAATTCGCCAAGGTTTCGGGGCAATGGAGAATCAGCGAAGCGCCAGACGAAACAATCGTCATTCAACCAAACTTTAAGGTGTTGTTTCGCGCCTATTCGCTCTACTTCTTTGACCCGTCGCTAACCTACCTAGTGCCCGAGGTCCGTTGGTTCCCTTCTAGAGTCTCGACCGGTACGCGTCTAATGAACGCGCTTTTGAAAGGCCCGAGCGACTGGCTGAAACCAGCGGTGGTCAACGTGATCCCGGTTGGCACGAAACTAAACATCAACTCGGTGACCATCGAAGGTGGTGTGGCCCAAGTAGACCTAACTTCGGCAGCATTGCGAATTTCGGCAGCAAACCGACCATTGGTGAAATCGCAAATCTCGGCAACCCTAGAACAATTGAGCGAGGTAAAAAGTGTCGAAATCTCGATTCAACGAACCCCGCAAAAGATTGCCGGATACTTTGACGCTCAACCGCCTAGCCTCGGCACATCACCTTTGGCCCTAACCGCCACTGGTTTGGTTCGCTTAAACACTTCGGGCGCTCAAGCCGTGCCAGGCACCTCTGCCGCTGTTCAACAGCTGAACCCAACCGAGTTCGCCTATTCACAAAGCCAGTCCAAGCTCGCTTTGGTCAGCGCAGCCGGCGTTCATCTGATGCGGCTCGACACCCTTAGCGACACTCCGAAGTTGATCGACGGCCGCACCAAACAACTGGCACCAAGTTTTGACCCGCAGGGCTCGCTCTGGACTCTCACCGGCGTCAAGGGTTCTCCCTTCGTGGTCACCGGAATTAACCGGACAGTCCTGCGCCAATCTGCGATCGACGGGGTCCCGCTATCGTTCGACGTTTCTCCCGAAGGCGCACGCGTCGCCGTTTTGTATCGGGTTGGCAAGGTGAACCTCACCTACGTGTTCCCGATTGAGCGCAGCAAGCAGGGGCTCCCGGTCAGCATTGGCGCACCAACGCAAGTCACGCCAGCGCCTAAAAATGCGTCCTGGGTCACCTGGGCCGACGGGGTTACTCTGGCGATGCTGGCCAAGACTTCGACCGGATCGACGATTCCGTTTCTCGTCACCGTGGGCGGCCAACTTGTCCCATCGCGAGCGATTGATGCCGGGTACTCGGTAGTCGTGAATAGAACCGGCCAGTTTTTTGTTCTGCAATCGAACGGAAACGTCGTCGAATCGCGGGGTCCATCCTGGGTCACAATTTCTCAGGGCATCCTCGCTTTGCACGTCTCCGGCGAATAATTCTCCACAGCCCCGTTTTAGCCATGGTTTGTGCCCCAAACTTTGTTGAATGAACCTCTTAGCGACGCTTTTGCCTAGCAATTGTGTGGGCTGTAGGCGCTTGGGCAATCCCATGTGTGACTCCTGCCTAAATGCACTGCGCCCAAGCCCTCGAGTAGTCCAGCGTGGGATTCTCGGCTGGTCGGCGGTGGACTATGGCACGGTGGCGACCAATGCCATCAACGCCTATAAAGAGCGCGGCCGAACCGCTCTGCTTGGCACCTTCTGTGAACTACTCGACGACGTCGACTTGCCACCAAATATCAACCTCGTGGGTTTGCCGTCGAGCCAGATTGCTACTCGAAAGCGTGGCTTCGTGCCAGCCGAACTCCTGGCCGACCGATTAGGCAGAAGAAGGGGCACACGATCCAGCCACGCGCTGATCTTTGCCAAAAAGATCGCCGACCAGTCCGGGCTGACTCGAGTCGAACGAGAGGCCAATCTCAGTGGCTCGATGCTCGCAAAGCCTGTTGCGGGGCCGGTCTGGCTGGTAGACGACGTCATCACGACGGGGGCCTCCATGCGAGAGGCGGTTCGAGCGATGGAGTTTGCCGGCAATCAGGTGACTGGTTTCGTGACAATTGCTGAGACTATTCTGAAAGTCGGTTCCTGAAAATCTTTTTAGGCGTATCTTTGCCACACGGGCACAAACCCGATTGAGAGTCGGAGGACAACATGGAAGTCAACATTTCCGCAAAAAACCTGACAGTCTCGGATCGCTTTCGCGACTATGTCGACGAACGAGCAGCAAAGGTTGATCACCTCCTACACAAGGCCACCGAACTGGCTGTCAAAGTCACCCGAATCAGTCATTCGAGAAACAGCTCAACCGAGGACCAGGTCGAGTTGACCGTCTACGGCAACGGCCAGGTGATTCGTGCCGAGGCCCAGGCCCAAGATAAGTTCTCTGCCTTTGACATCGCTTACGGCAAATTGACCGAAAGGCTTCGCCGGGCGGCCGACAAACGCAAGATTCACCGCGGTTTGCACGGTAGCCCAGGGGTATCGGAGCTAACCGCGAACGATTTTGCCGAACTCGCCGTCACCCCGGTTTCGGCCGAAATCTTGCTCGGCATCGAGCCCGAAACCCCCGAGTTAGATCTCGGCGTTAGCCCCGTGGCAATCCGCCGCAAGGACTTTCACGCCGAACCGATGACTCAAGAGGATGCCATAGACGCCATTGAGCTGCTCGGTCACGACTTTTTCTTGTTCCACGACAAGGCCACCGACAAGGTCAGTGTTCTCTACAAACGTCGCGGTTGGAACTACGGGGTAATCACGCTCGTCTAGCCTCAGCGTTTAGGATTAGACCTAGACATAAACCGTTTGGAGTCAAGCCTTGGCATCTGTGATCAATAAGTTGCTGCGCGCGGGTGAAGGTCGCCTTCTCGCAAAGTTGCGCAACTACGTGAAAGCCGTAAACGCGCTCGAAGATAACTTCAAGACGCTTACCGACGAAGAGCTTCGAGGCGAAACCGACGCGCTGCGTGAGCGCTACGCAGCCGGCGAGAGCCTCGATGACTTGCTGCCAGAGGCATTTGCCGCCGTCCGTGAGGCATCGGTTCGAACCCTCGGCATGCGCCACTTCGACGTTCAGATCATGGGTGGTGCCGCACTGCACCTCGGAAACATCGCCGAAATGAAAACCGGTGAAGGAAAGACCCTCGTGGCAACCCTTCCGGCCTACCTGAACGCAATCGCTGGTAGAGGCGTCCACGTGGTTACCACCAACGACTACCTTGCCAGCTACCAGAGCGAGTTGATGAGTCGCGTGTTCCGCGCCTTGGGCATGACCACTGGCTGCATCACCGCTGGCCAAGAGCCGAGCGAACGTCGCGAGGAGTACCTTGCCGACATAACCTACGGAACCAACAACGAATTTGGTTTCGACTACCTTCGCGACAACATGGTCTGGACGGGCAGCGACCTAGTTCAGCGTGGCCACTACTACGCGATTGTCGATGAGGTCGACTCGATCCTGATCGATGAGGCAAGAACCCCGCTGATCATCTCGGGTGCCGCTTCGGGCGACGCCAACCGCTGGTTTGGCGAATTTGCCAAGATTGCCACCATGCTCGAGCCGGTAATCGACTACGAGGTAGATGAAAAGAAGCGCACGGTCGGAATCCTCGAAGCCGGTATCGACAAGGTCGAGGACTACCTGGGCATCTCAAACCTCTACGAGTCGGCTAACACCCCGCTGATTTCGTTTCTGAACAACTCGATTCGCGCCAAGTCACTGTTCAAGCGCGACAAGGACTACGTGGTCATGGACGGCGAGGTGCTGATCGTTGACGAACACACCGGACGCATCCTGGCCGGCCGTCGCTATAACGAGGGCATCCACCAGGCCATCGAAGCCAAGGAAGGCGTAGAGGTCAAGGCCGAAAACCAGACCCTGGCCACCGTGACTCTGCAAAACTACTTCCGCCTCTACTCGAAACTCGCCGGCATGACCGGTACCGCCGAGACCGAGGCTGCCGAGTTCGTCAACACTTACAAGCTCGGTGTGGTCGCTATCCCAACAAACATGCCAATGATTCGCATCGACCAGCCAGACCTGATCTATAAGAACGAAGAGGTCAAGTTTGCGATGGTCGTCGAAGACATCGCCGCCCGCCACGAAAAGGGCCAGCCAATCCTGGTCGGTACGACTAGCGTCGAAAAGAGCGAATACCTTTCTCGCCTGCTCGCCAAGCGCGGGGTTCGTCACGAGGTTCTGAACGCCAAGAACCACGCTCGCGAGGCATCAATCGTTGCCCAGGCAGGCCGCCTCGGCGCTGTGACTGTGGCTACCAACATGGCTGGTCGAGGCACCGACGTGATGCTCGGTGGTAACGCCGAGTTCTTGACAGTCGAGGCTCTTGGCAAAAAGGGACTGAACTCAGAGGAACACCCAGAAGAGTACCAAGCGGCCTGGGCTAAAACCTTCGAAGAGATCAAAGAAAAGGTTGCTCTCGAGGCAACTAAGGTTCTCGAGGTTGGCGGGCTGTTTGTGCTTGGCACCGAGCGCCACGAGTCTCGCCGAATCGACAACCAGCTTCGCGGTCGTGCCGGTCGCCAAGGTGACCTGGGCGAGTCCCGGTTCTACCTTTCGCTGACCGATGACCTGATGCGCCTGTTTAATTCGGGTGCAGCGGCCAATCTGATGAACAGTCGCAACATCCCAGACGAAATGGCCATCGAATCGAAGATGGTCAGCCGAGCAATTGCCAGCGCCCAGTCGCAGGTTGAGGCCCGAAACGCCGAACAGCGCAAGGACGTCCTGAAGTACGACGACGTCTTGAATCGCCAGCGTGAGGCCATCTACACCGACCGCAGGCACATCCTCGAGGGCGACGACATCGCCGATCGAGTCGATACGTTCCTAGCCGACGTAATCGATAACGTGGTTTCGATTCACCTTCAAGAGCACGGATCTGACTGGGATCTCGAGGCACTTTGGGTCGAGCTCAGGGGCATCTACCCGGTTGGCATCGAAATCTCTGAGGTTTTGACCGAGGCCGGCAACCGCTCGAAGCTCACCAAGGCCTGGCTCTCGAATGAGCTGCTCAGCGATGCCCGTCTGGCATACAAGACTCGAACCGAAACCATTGGCGAAGAGGCCATGCGCGAACTTGAGCGCCGAGTGGTGATGTCGGTGATCGACCGCAAGTGGCGCGACCACCTCTACGAGATGGACTACCTGAAAGAGGGCATCGGGCTACGTGCGATGGCCCAGCGCGACCCACTGGTTGAATACCAGCGCGAAGGTTTCACCATGTTCCAGGTGATGATGGGCCAGATTCGCGAAGAATCCGTCATGTACCTGTTCAACATCGAAGTCGAGGTCGCACCAGCCCCACCGGTTCGGCCAACGCTCACCTACAGTGCTCCAAACGAGGACGGCGGCGCCGAGGTAATCGACGAAACCCCGAAGCCGAAACCTGGTGGCCAGGGCAGCTCCTTCTTCAGAAACACCTAGAGAACAGTAACCGCTGTAGCAACCCAGCGGCCGTGTCTGCCTTCTAGGCGAATAGCGACGGCACGAGTTCGTTTGTCGGTTGAAAGTAGCACCGCCGATTGAACCAGGTTTTCTCGCGTGTATTCGTGATGAATCCTGGACACCTTGATATTTGGCCAGGGCAGCTGCTTCTCGTTTGAAAACCGGTCTCTCGCCGAAGCGGCCGATCTGGTTTTGAGCCTTTGGTAGATGTCTTCGGTCACCAAACCGGCGAGTTGGCCGACAGTTCGGACCCCTTCGAGCACCTCCATGATGGCTGGCGCCAAATATTTGAGTTGTTCAACCGGGTCTGGCAACTCTCTTTGTGCAACTTTTTCTAGCTGTGGCGCTTTCCCCATTTCGACCTCTTCTCGGCGGGTTTCGAAAATGATAATTACTTTTTTTGGCATTGTCTATCTTGAAAAAATTCGCATGTGCATAACGGTTTTTCGCCTCGGGATGAGGCCAAAATGGCTGGGTGAACCTAGACGCCTTGTTCGATGACCTGGAGGCAAATTTTGCCTCGCTGCAAGTAGAACCCGATCGGCTCGGCAGCTACAACGTGCCGGGCTTCTCCAGATTGGCTTGGGGGAGCGACCACTTCGCCGGGTTCGTCGAGGGCGCAGACGTTTGGCAAATCGTTGCGATCAAGAACAGCGAACCCGTCGCCATGATTCGCGGCGATGCAACCCTCGACGGTTTGTCATTCAAGAATCGAGCCAAACAGCTCATTGGGCTTTGGGTCCGGGTCGAAACCGCGAACCGAACGGTTTCTGGCCGATTGCTTGCGATCCAAGGAAAACTGCTAATTTTTCAAGAACTCTGCCTGCACGTTGACTCAATCCAACGCATCAGTCTGCACGCTGTGGATAACTGAGCCCGAAGGGTCGCAAAAGCAGCAGTCTTGCTTGGTGCAGAAAGTTCATCGTCTCGGCAAGTCGAGAACCGCTTGGTTGGCGCTCCCGCTGGCTTTGCTAGTCACGCTCGCAACACTTCTGCTTTGGCCGCAAAGCCCCGCCAGGCAGGTCCTGGTGGCAAAACGCGACTTGGCTGCGGGTTCGCTCGCCTCGGCCAAAGACTTTGAACCACGAAGCGTTCAAATCGGCGACTCCGAGTCCCTGTACCTCGCCGAATTGCCCACCGGCAGCATCCTGGTCACCCGAATCACCGCCGGG
>WLPL01000054.1 GCA_009698805.1 Actinomycetota bacterium
CTTGTCGCCGTGCGCTTTACGCGCCTTAATCATCTGATAGATGAATTCCGCCATAGAAAAGCGCCTCCGCCTTGTTTGCTTGCTTCGAGTTATTTTACCCGAACCACTTGGCCCATCTGGTGAGCACTACTAATGCAAGCCTTGGCGGAGGCGCTAATCAAAGCCGACTCGACGTACGAGGGGAGGTTCGAGTCGGCGGCTTTTATCGGCGCTTGCCCGCGCCAACCAACTCTGGTTCTGTTGTTTCTTCTGGTTGCTCGGCCTGTTCTTCAACCTCGGGCTCGCGAACCAGGACGGTTCGAGTGAACACCGACGAACCCCAAGACATGTCATGCCCGAGGTTATCGGCTTCGATTTCGACCGAGGTGCCGGCGCGTTCGCCGTTGTCCCAGTCTCGAACTCGAAGCTTGCCGGTTACAAGCACGCGATCGCCCTTCGAAACCGAGCCGGCGGAGTTGATCGCTAGTTGCCGAAAAGAAGTGACTGTGAACCAGTTGGTTTCACCATCGATCCACTTGTTTTGGTTTTTATCGAACTTGCGATGTGAGGCAGCCAACCTAAACGAGGTGATTGGCAGACCATCCTGAGTAACCAGATGGCGAGGGGTTGTCGCTACGAGACCAGCGACGGTGATTTGATCCGACATTTTGTTCCTTCCATAGGCACACGGCGTGAAGCCGCAGTAAGAAGGATTTTGTCAGCGAACAGGAGCGAAAAACGAGCCTAGAAAAATCTGTGGAGAGATAATTTACTTCAATAAGTTGGAGAACGCGGCTCGCGCTTTCGCCATCTTGGGCGAGACAACCGCATTGCAGTAGCCCTGGTTTGGGTTCTTGGCAAAGAAGTCCTGGTGGTATTCCTCGCCTCGCCAGAAGGTATCGGCTGGGCTGACTTCGGTCATTATGTCGCCGTCCCAGTGGTCTTTTGCCCTGCTGATTGCGTCCTCGAAAAGCACTCTTTGAGCGTCGTCTTGATAGAACATCACCGAACGGTACTGAGTGCCGATGTCGTTGCCTTGGCGGTTCAGCTGGCGTGGGTCGTGAATCGTGAAGAAGATGTCGAGGATTGTTTCAGCCGAGATTAAGCTCTCGTCGAAGATCACTTCGGCCACTTCGGCGTGTCCGGTGTTGCCGTTGCACACAGCCTCGTAGCTCGGGTCGTCACCTTTGCCGCCCATGTAGCCGACGACAACGTCGATTACACCTTGAAACTGCATGTAAGAAGAGTCGAGGCACCAAAAGCAGCCTCCGCCGAGAACGAAACTAGTCATGCTTCTAGCCTAGGCTGGTGCGGTGACCAAAAAACACCCAACCCTCGGCGTAATCTACGCGCTGGTTGGCGCTCTGCTTTTTGGCATCAACGCCAGCACCTCAAAGGTGATCATGGCCACCGGGGTTTCCGGCGCACAGATTGTGCTGTTCCGGTCGTTTGCAACAGCACTGATTGCCGGGTTGGTGCTTCTTGCTACCAACCGCCAAGCCTTCAAGGTTCAACGTGACCAATGGCCGAAGTTGCTTGTCTTCGGTGTCATCGGTGTCGCTCTCATGCAATGGGCTTACTCGATGGCAGTGGCAAACCTCCAAGTGGGGATTGCCCTTTTGATTGAGTACACCGCGATTGTTTGGGTACCAATCGCAGCCATGCTGCTATTCAAAGAGAAAATTCGGGCCAGAATCTGGATCGGAGTCGCTTTGGTGCTCGCCGGTTTGGTGGTGGTGTC
Source organism: Actinomycetota bacterium (assembly GCA_009698805.1). GTDB lineage: Bacteria > Actinomycetota > Actinomycetes > Actinomycetales > Microbacteriaceae > Rhodoluna. The sequence continues at coordinate 1,721 of WLPL01000054.1, forward strand.
GAAGCTCAACCTCGATGGTTTGAGTCTTGTCGGCGTGGGTTTTGCCTTCTTGGCTTCGGCAACTTTGACCGTGTATTTCATCACGGGCGAACGCACACAAAAAAGCCGAGACAGCATGTCCACACTTTTCTACACCATGACTATCTCCGTGGTCTTTTGGCTGATTTTCTCGCCCTGGTGGCAATTCGATTGGGCCAAATACGGAACAACTATTTCTCTCGGCGGAAACCTAGCGGGGATCCACGTGACTGCCTGGCTGCTGCTGGTCTGGCTGGGTGTCATGGGTTCGTTTGTACCTATGATGCTGAGCTACAAGGCGCTGACCCACCTGAGCGCAACCGGAGTTGGAATCGCGTCCACCGCGGAAACAGTGTTTGCGTTTGCTTTCGGGTTGCTATGGCTCGGGGAGCAAATCAGCGCGGTTCAATTGATTGGCGGCGCTTTAGTGATGGCTGGAATCGTGCTTTCGCAGACAGCAAGAAACCCTAGTTAGCAGCCGAAAAAGCTACGCCAACCGGGGTGTCTCGAAGCCATTGGCTTTCGGGCACATCCTGTCTTGAGAGAGCTCCATTGAGGGTTATGTACTGCGTGGTAGATCCGCCACCGTCAAATGTGACTGCTGATGTTGCGCCCAATAGGCGCAACCAATCAGCAATTTGATGAATGGTGGAGCCACCTTGGCGGAATAAGTGATCGTCATAGCCGCTGTATGGAAGATTGCCCATCGATGTGGTTACTACCCAGAAGTTGCCGTTAGCGTCCCAGCCAATCGCCGTGCGAGGTCGAATGTCTTCGCTCTGGCCTGCACACTCCTTAACATTTACGCCATCCTTAACAATGAATGCGCCTCGGCCCGTTGCTTCAGAGATCCCGTTCTTGCTGCTGGCCCTGAAACTTTGCACAACAGTGAGCTTCTGCCCGACAGAAATTTGATTTACCAGCGCAGCTTGGTCGCTTGCGACCTGGAAGGTCAAATGGTTGGAGGTTCCGTAAAGCGAGCCACTGTGCGAGCTTCCACGCGTTACATAGTTGACTGTGCCACTTTCGTCAGTCTGAAACATTGCCGTACCCGCGACCTGACTGCCGGCAAAATTGCTGTCGTAAAGTGTTGCGCCGTAGTTGTTTGACCCCTGGTAATTGATTGCGCGAATCTTGATTCGGGACGTACCAACCACTACGTAGCCGGTTGGGCTCACGCTGTCGACCACTAGCGATCGCTCTACAAGTGCTGGCATAAGGTATTTTGCTGGCTTGCCGTTGAGGAACTTTTTGAGGCTCTTTACGGCTGTGCCGGTGGCTTGGAACAAGAAACCGACCCTGGGCCTCGCCGTGGTGCCTTTAAGGAACGTGGCCGCTATTCGACCATTCGTTACTTGAATGGCAAAAGCGCCTCTCGGCAAGACTTTTGAAGCTGCTTTGGGGGTGAACGCCACAATGGAGTTTGCCGGAATGGCGTGTATGTTGACACCAGAGACGGAAACCTTGTTTGCTCCAGACCACAATGGCGCTGAGAGCGCGAAGCCGGCAGTTTCGCTGTAAGTTTTCTCCGACCAGGCCAAAACACCGGAATAGCCCTTGGCGGTCGGATCTTCGGGGTTGCCTGGAGCCGGTGCGTAAACCATTTTTCCGCCGTGGATGATTGCCGAATAGGGCATGCGGTTGCCGTCGACAAAGTAGTCAGTATTCACGTAAGTCTGAAGATTCGGAACGGAGCTGGCGAATGTTCGCTGGTTTCCGAGGGTTCCTAGCGGAGCAAAAGTGGCGGTCATTTTCGAGTTGGCTTGGGATCCCTTGAAAACACTCACACGCGTTTGGTAGCTAGAAAGGTTTCCAGCGCCAATCGGAATCGTGTAGTAACCGAAGGTGGCGCCGTTCGAATATGTGATTTTTGGGGTGTACCAAGAATTTGACAGCGCGGGAGCTGGCTTGCACCAGGCAGCCTCTGCAGGCTTAGCTAAAGGACCCCCGAAGGCAAGCGAACCGATCATTAGCCCACCGACGATTCCCGCCACTCTTCTTCTCAACATTCCTCAAGTTTAACCGAAGCCCCTCGTCTCAAAGTCTCTCTCTTCTGCGAATTTCCTGAGGATTTGGTTAGGCTGACAGTGGTCAAAGAGGAGCCAAATGTCGAACAAACCACGGGCAGCAATGCATGCCAGCAGCCCCGATACGGCGAGACTGAGAGAAAAGGTGCTCGACTACGCTCGCGAGCGGATGGAGTTCGACCCGGTCCCGCTCGACACCCCGCAAACCGAGACATACCTCAGGGAACACGCCCCGAACACTGTCAATTCCAAGGGTCTCGGCGGTGACGAAGCTCTCAGAGTTTTCGCCGAGGTGCTCGCACCGGCTTGCTTGAGCACCGATCACCCTGGCTACCTAAGCTTTATTCCTACGGCTCCTACCGAGGCGTCAACTTTGTTCGACCTCGTGGTGTCTGCGTCCTCAATTTATGGCGGATCATGGCTCGAGGGTTCCGGGGCCGTCTTTGCCGAAAACGAGGTTCTGGCCTGGCTCGCTCGCGAAGCCGGATTGCCAGAAACCTCGGGCGGCGTTTTTGTTCAGGGTGGCACCCTTGGCAACCTCAGTGCGCTCGTCGCAGCGCGCCACACGGCAATGACCTTGCGCAACGGCCGGCCAGAGCGCTGGAAGGTCATTTGCTCGGCCGAGGCACATTCGTCGATCAAGGCAGCGGCCAGAGTCATGGACATCGATGTGGTTTTGGCTAGTCCCGACGCAAACGGGCGACTTCACGGTCAAGCCGTTCGTGACGCGTTGAAAACCGCAGGTGACGGAGTGTTTGCAATCGTCGCGACCGCTGGAACAACAAACTTTGGGATCGTTGACAAACTGCGCGAAATAGGCGAGGTCGCGCGCGAGCACAAAATTTGGTACCACGTCGATGGCGCTTACGGCCTAGCCGGCTTGCTTGCACCGGCGACCCGAGAACTTTTTGACGGAACCGAACTTGCCGACTCCTTCATAGTCGACCCGCACAAGTGGCTTTTCGCACCTTTCGACGCCTGCGCACTGGTTTACCGCAATCCCGAACTTGCCAAAGCCGCACACACCCAGCACGGGGAATACTTGGACACCCTCACCGACGGTGGCGCGTTCAACCCGAGTGACTACGCCTATAACTTGACTCGGCGAGTCCGCGGTCTCCCCCTGTGGTTCTCACTAGCCACACACGGAACCTCAGCATATTCGGACGCGGTTTCGCAAAACATCGAAACAGCGAATGCGATTGCACAAGTGATTCGCGAACGGGACGACCTGGAACTTGTTCGCGAACCGGAGCTGAGCGTCGTGGTGTTCAAAAAGAAGGGTTGGACTCTGGTCGACTACGATCGCTGGTCGTCGAAGCTGCTGGAATCTGGCGTCGGCTTTGTCGTTCCTTCGTCACACAAGGGCGAGCCGAACACTAGATTCGCCATTGTGAACCCGCGCACCACTCTCAAGTTACTGGTGAAGATTCTCGACACCATGAAAGACGACTAGATGAAGTTGACCATCGCAGACGCACCCGCTTCGCTAAGTCGAGTAAAACCAAGCCAACGAACTCCACTGCGAGTGGCTCTCGTTCAAACTCGCTGGCATGAATCAAATGCAGAGCACCTAGCGAAGCTCGAAGAGGGCATCGAGCAGGCCGCATCCGCCGGGGCCAAGATCGTATTCCTGCAAGAGCTAACCCTGAGCCGTTACCCCGCGGACGTCCGCCCAACCGGCACACCAAACGGAACCGCTGAGTCACTCACCGATGGCCCGACCGTAACCTTCGCGAAGCAGACGGCGGCAAAATACGGCGTCTACGTTCACGCCTCGCTGTATGAATTCCAAGACTTCGAAGATGGTCGCGGGCTCAACACCGCAATCATCGTTTCACCTTCTGGCGAGCTAGTCGCCCGAACTCCCAAACTTCACATACCTGTCACCGCTGGTTACTACGAAGACGAATACTTTCAGCCAGGGCCAGCCGATGGCGAGCCTTACCCCGTCTACGACCTGCTCGGTGCCCGCATGGGCTTGCCAACTTGCTGGGACGAATGGTTCCCCGAGGTGGCGAGAAACTATACGCTCCGCGGAGCAGAGTTGCTGTGCTACCCGACCGCGATTGGTTCGGAGCCAGACCACCCTGAGTTCGACACCGCGCCACTGTGGCAAAAGGTGATCGTCGGAAACGCAATCGCCAACGGCACCTTCATGGTTGTGCCAAACCGTTGGGGCAACGAAGGGGCGATCACCTTCTACGGGAGTTCGTTCATATGCGACCCTTACGGTCGAATACTCGTTGAGGCAGGCCGCGATTCAGACGAGGTGCTCGTTGCCGACCTCGACCTCGATCAAAGGCGCGACTGGCTCGACCTGTTCCCGTTCTTGGCCACGCGCCGCCCGGATACCTACGGCAAGCTCACCGAACCGGTTAGAAACCCTCGCCAGCCAAACGGCGACGGCGAACACGGTGGCATCGCAGGAGTAGCCAAGTGACCTGGGTAATGCCGGCCGAGTGGCAACCGCATGAGCGAACCTGGATGGCCTGGCCAACTGCCGCATACACACTCGAACCGAACGCCGCCGAGGCTTACGAGGCTTGGTCGAACGTGGCAAACGCGATTGTCGAATTCGAGCCGGTCACAATGTTGTTAGAGGGCAAAGACATCGAGGTTGCTAAAACCTATCTAGATCCTCGGGTCTCTCTTCAACCAACGGAGTTGAACGACGGTTGGGCCCGAGACATCGGACCGACCTTCGTGAAAAATGAGCACGGCGAAGTAGCTGGAGTCAACTGGGTGTTCAACGGTTGGGGTGCGCAGGGTTCTTGGGCTTGGTGGGACAAGGACGACCAAGTCGCCGGCGTGATTACCAACACGGCAGCGAAACTGAGAATCGACTCAACCTTGATCAACGAGGGTGGCGGAATCCACGTCAATGGAAAAGGAGCGATCCTGCTCACCCAAACGGTTCAGCTCGGCGAGGGACGCAACTCGAGTTGGAGTCGCGAAGAGGTCGAGAACGAGCTGCACGAAAAACTGGGCAGCAACCAAGCGATTTGGGTTCGCCGCGGGCTAACCCGCGACTACGACGATTACGGAACCCGCGGGCACATCGACATCGTTGCCTGCTTCGCCGACGAAAACACGATTCTGTTTCACGACCAGCAAGA
>WLPL01000055.1 GCA_009698805.1 Actinomycetota bacterium
TCGCAGAACACCTACATGGCTGAAAAGTTCACCGGTGTGAAGGGTTCAACCGTTCCGCTAAAGGACACCATCGAAGGCTTCTCGGCCATCGCCAACGGTGACCTTGACCACGTTGCAGAGCAGGCGTTCTTCAACGTCGGTGGCCTCGACATGGTTATGGCTAACTGGGACCGCATTCAGAAGGAAACCAAGTAATCATGGCTTCAACCCTTCGCGTAGAACTAGTTGCCGCCGACAAGGCCGTTTGGTCTGGCGAAGCAAAGCTAGTGATCGCAAAGACCGTTGAGGGTGAGATTGGCCTGATGCCAGGTCACGAGCCTATGCTCGCGATTCTTGCCTCGGGCGAAGTGCGCATCACCTTGCCTGAAGGCGACAAGCTGATCGCTAACGCCGAAGACGGGTTCCTTTCGGTCGAGCACGACGTAGTCACGATCGTGGCTCGTCACGCCGAACTGGTCTAACAAAACCTAAAAGAAAACCCCCGGCCAGTGGTCGGGGGTATTTCTCTACTTCTGAGGTTTTTCGCGCCTGTTAGCTGCCGGAACCCACTTGACGTCGCCGCCGTGCTTGATGTTGGCGTAACGGGCGAGCACGAAGAGCAGGTCTGAGAGACGGTTGAGGTACTTGACGGCAACTAGGTTCATGCCGCCTTCGGAGTGCCCCTTCTTGCCAGGTTCGGTTCCGTGCTCCTCAATTGCGTGCCAGGTGGCGCGCTCTGCGCGGCGAACAACCGTGCGGGCTAGGTGCAGGCCGGCAGCCAAACCTGATCCACCAGGGAGGATGAACGAGTCGAGCTTCGGTAGGTCTTTGTTGTATTTGTCGATGGCCGCTTCGAGTGCGTCAACCCAGACGGCGTCTACGCGAAGAGGCTCATACTCGTAGTGTTCGTTTAGCGGGTTCGAAAGGTCTGCACCTAGGTCGAACAAGTCGTTCTGAATCTGCGAGAGCAGGTGAAGGGTTTCTTCGTCGAACTCGCCGTGAGCAAGTGAGACAGCAACACCGATCGCCGAGTTGGCTTCGTCCACGTCGGCATAAGCCTCGATGCGCGGGTCGGTCTTGCGAACACGCGAGAAGTTGCTTAGCCCGGTCATGCCTTCGTCGCCGGTGCGGGTGTAGATCTTGGTCAGTCTTACCATTGCTCAAGTTTAGGCTAGTAAATATGCTGTTCTTGCTGCCGCCATCAGAGACTAAAGAAGTGGGCGGTTCACCGCTCTCAATCTCTCAGGTCGCACTCACCTTCGGAGGCCTCAACCCTGCCCGAGATGCCGTCTATGAGGCGCTTAGGGCCCTCTGCCAGCAACCTGAAGAGGCAGCGAAGGCTCTAAAACTCGGCAAGAAGCAGCTCGACCAGATCGAGATCAACCTCGCGGTTCAAGACGCCCCAACCATGCCGGCAATTTATCGCTACAACGGAACTCTCTACGATGCGATTCATGGCAGAGGCCTCAAAGGCACTCCAACCGAGCACAATCAGATCACTAAGGCGATGTTTGAGCGAGCCAAAGACACCGTTTTGATTCAATCCGCGCTGTTCGGCCTGATTCCAGCCGACAACCTGATTCCCAACTATCGCCTCAGCGGAACGACCAACCTACCGGGAATCAGCCTCAGAGACATCTGGACGCCCGCCCATGAGCCGATATGGAAGCGACTGGAAAACGGCCCAATCATCGACCTTCGCTCGAAGGCCTATGCCGAACTAGCTCCGATTCCCGATGACGTTGAGCAATACTGGGTTGAAGTTCTCGATGCCAACAGCGGCAGGGCACTGAACCACTTCAACAAGAAGGGGAAGGGCCAGCTGGTCAACGCGGTTCTTTCGGCCAAAACTTCACCAACGACGATTGCGGGCCTAAAGAAGATCGCCACTTCGATTGGTCAGCGCCTCGAGCAAACCGAATCCGGACTCAACCTTTACGTCTAAAGCAATCTTCGGAGTGGTCTTCGACCATTCCGATTGCCTGCATGAGCGCATGCATGGTGGTCGGGCCGACAAAGTTGAAGCCGAGTTTGCGCAGCGCTTTGCTCATAGCCTCTGACTCGGGGCTCTTGGTCAGGTTTTTGCGGTCCTCAGTCGGGGTGAAACTTCGAACGAAGGCTTCGATGCCGCCAGCGAGTTCTTGGGCAATCTTTGCGTTGTTGATTACGGCCTCGATCTTGCCGCGGTGGCGAATGATGCCTCCGTCTTGAAGGAGGCGCTCGACGTCCTTTTCGGTCATGTTGGCAACTTTGGGTATCTCGAAGCCGTTGAAGGCAGCTCTAAAGCCTTCTCTTCGCTTGAGGATGGTTAGCCAGGACAGCCCGGCTTGAAAGCCTTCAAGGCTCAGGCGCTCAAACATGGCGTTGTCGCCAGATATAGGTGAGCCCCACTCGGTGTCGTGGTAATCGATGTAGATTTCGTCGCTGGTTACCCAGCCGCAGCGCTGCATTAGTCCTTGGTTTCGATTCCCTCGAGGGAAAGTAGCCAGCGCTTGGTTGGCAGGCCTTCGCCACCCGAGTAGCCGGTGATCTTGCCCGATGCACCAAGGACCCGGTGGCAACCGATTGCTAATGGGACGGGGTTCGAGCCGACCGCGCCACCAACTGCGCGGCTGGCCTGAGGCTTGCCAATCTCGCGGGCGATGTCTGCGTAGCTGAGCACTTTGCCGAAGGGGATTCTCGATATTTCGTTCCAGACGCTTTGCTGAAACTTGGTGCCTCTGGCTTCGAAATTGAAGGTGAACTCTTTGCGCTTGCCTTTGAAGTATTCGGTTAGCTGCTTCTGAGCGTCTTTGAGCACCTTGGCCGAGCCGTGGTTTGGCCCAGGGGTCTTGGTCATGGTTATTTCGATGATGTTCTCGCCGTCGGCGGTGAGGTTGATCTGGCCGACGGGGGAGGAGAATGTTGATTGAGCAAGCATGGCTTTATGCTAATCCGATTATTGGACTGAAAATCACCTGTTGATAACCTAAACCCACTATTATTGAAAAAAGTATTTTTTGTGCGCAATAGCGAATACTTTCGTTGGATTTATTCCAAAAACATAGGGGCAACAAATGAAAAATAGAACTTCAAAAATCTGGTCTATGGCGCTTGCTGGCGCTCTCGCACTAACCGGGGTGACTTTCTCGTCAAATGCCGCGAACGCCAGCACCGGTGTTGTCTGCCAGGATTGTGATCTTGTCGGTGCTGACTTTTCCGGCCAGAACTTGGATGGCGCCGATTTCACTAACGATAATCTTCAGCAGGCAAACTTCCAAGGCGCGAGTCTTATAGGTGCGAATTTTACGAATGCCAATATTTCTCTGGCCAACTTCAGAGGTTCGTCCGCGGTTGATGGTAACTTCACTGGCGTAAGAGCCTGGAACACAAATTTCACTTACTCCGACTTCAACCGAGCCATATTCCCTAACGCAGACGTTCGAGGCGCAAACTTCTCAAACCTATCTATCACCAGTTCGGACTTCACAAACGCCCAAGGAAATCAAGCTAACTTCAGCCACTCAAACGTGTGGAATTCAAACTTCACCGGCGCTACCCTTGATTACGCGCAATTTGATCACGACGATCTCGGAGTGAACTTTAACCAAGCATCAATGGTTGGGGCTGACATTAGTTCCTCCAACGCTCCAGGGGCTTCATTCATAAATGTGAACTTGACTTACGCAGATTTTTCGGACACGAATTTGCAGGGTGCGAATTTTGATGGCGCCAATTTGAGCAGAGTGAAGTTCGACGACTCAACTCTCGGCGGGGCCCACATGGACAACGCAAACCTAAATGGCGTCAGTTATGCCGGGGTTAGTTCTGGTGAAATTATCGGAAACCCAGTAACGAATACCTATGGTCTCGAGTTTCATGACGGATATTTCTTTGGCCCGGGCGTCGATCTAAATGGCGCTGAGCTGTTTGGAGTAGATCTGTCAAGCGCTAACCTTGCTGGGGCAGACTTGAGAAACGGAAGTTTCAATAATGCCAACTTGTCACTTGCAAATCTGTCTGATGCTTTGATTTCAGGTTCAAACTTCTCTGGAGCAAATATGGCTGGAGCGAACCTAACTCGCACTTGGTCTGTAAACGCCAACCTCACCGGGGCGGACCTTCACAAGGCCAACCTCTCGGGGGCGTACTTGACAGGCGTAACACTAACCAACGCCAACCTAGATGGGGCTAACCTAACCGGTCTCAATTTGAACGGTTTGAATTTGTCTACGGCAACTATGCGGGGAGCGACCGGGTCTTTCATCACTGGAACAGTCACACTTCCGATCAACTGGAGCATCAGCCAGGGTGAATTGACATATACAGCTCCGATAATCACCGCGAGTGCGAAGCCCTCGGTCTCGGGCAAGGCACGTTTGGCTCTGAATGTTGGAACCTGGCAGTCAACCGCAACCGTGGTCCTGACTATCAACTGGTACACATGCAAGGCGGCCGTCACAAGCGTGAAGTCAGGCGTACCTGCTGGTTGCAAGATTGTTAGCGGTGCGCATGGCAACAAGCTTGCCGTCGCCAAGGCTCTGAAGGGCAAGCACCTAGCCGCTTTGGTAACTGCATCTGCAGATGGCGCAAAGTCGGTTTCTTGGTTTACCAAGACCGCTAAACCATCCAAGTAATGTAAAAGAAATTGCCCCAGCGACATCGCTGGGGCAATTTCTTTTTAACTTAGAACAGGTCCCACGCCTTTGAAAGGCTCTGACGAAGGATTCCCTCTAGCTCGTCGAACTCCTTTTGACCGATGGTCAGTGGTGGAGCAAGCTGAACTACCGGGTCGCCACGGTCGTCTGAGCGGCAGTAGAGGCCCGCGTCATAGAGGTCGGTCGATAGGAATCCGCGAAGGAGCTTCTCTGACTCGGCGTCGTTGAAGGTTTCTCGAGTGTCCTTGTTTTTGACCAACTCGATTGCATAGAAGTAGCCCTCGCCGCGAACGTCACCAACGATTGGTAGGTCACGAAGCTTGTCGAGAGTTGCCTTGAATGCCGGGGCGTTGCGGGCAACGTTACCAACGAGGTCTTCTTCATCAAAGATGTCGAGGTTCTCGAGGGCCACGGCGGCCGAAACAGGGTGACCGGCGAAGGTGTAACCGTGAGGGAAGATCGCTGTTCCATGCTTGTATGGCTCGAAGAAGCGCTCATTCACCAGCAACGCACCGATTGGGGCGTAGGCCGAGGTCATGCCCTTTGCGCAGACAAGCATGTCTGGCTCGAAGTCGTAGAACTCGCTGGCGAACATGGTTCCGATGCGTCCGAAGCCGTCGATGGTTTCGTCGGCGACCAGAATCACGTCGTACTTGGTGCAAATTTCACGAATCAGTTTGAAGTAGAGCTTGGGTGCGGTGAAGCAACCACCCGAGTTCTGAACTGGTTCGATGAAGAATGCTGCGACGGTGTCTGGGTCTTCGAAAAGGATCATTTCTTCGACGCGGTTGGCGGCCCAGATCGCGAAGTCATCTTCGGTCTCAAAGTCGTCTTGCGCGCGGTACCAGTTGGTGTTTGGCACGCGGAACGTGCTTGGCACTAGTGGCTCGAAGGCCTTCTTCATCGATGGGATTCCGGTTAGCGAAAGGGCTCCGTGCGAGGTGCCATGGTAAGCAACAGCGCGGGTTAGAACCTTGTGCTTCATCGGCTTGCCGGTCATCTTAAAGTACTGCTTGGCAAGCTTCCAGGCCGTCTCGTTAGCCTCGCCACCACCGGTGGTGAAGAAGACGCGGTGAAGCGACTTCGGGGCGTAGGAGAGCAGGCGCTCGGCTAGCTCGATGGCAGGTGCGTGGACGTTTGACCAAATAGGGAAGTAGTCGAGCTGCTTCATCTGCTTGGCGGCGGCCTCGGCTAGGCGGTGACGACCGTGACCGGCGTTTACGGCGAACAGGCTAGAGATGCCGTCGAAGTACTTCTTGCCAGTCTGGTCCCAGAAGTGGTGACCTTCTGCTTTGGTAATTATTGGGATTGGGCCAGCCTCGAACTGAGAGTGGCGGGTGAAGTGCATCCACATGTTCTCGCGGGCTGCGTGTTCTAGTTGTTTAACGGTGGGCTCTACGCCGGCTTTGCGGGCGTCTAGCAGGGGGGTTGCACGATCATTTATTTTTTTCATGATCATGAGATATCACTCTTTACATGGGTTGGGTTTGAGGGCGCATCATCGCGTTCCCCAGTTGTAGAACTGCTTGTGCAACTTCAAATAGACAAATGTCTCGGTTGAAGTAACTCCGGGCAGTGACCGGATTTTTTCGTTGAGGAGGTCGATGAGTTGTTCATCGTTTTCAAGGACTACCTCAACCAAAATGTCAAAACTTCCCGCGGTGAGCACCACGTAATCGACTTCTTCGAGCTCCGAAAGGGTCTCGGCTAAAGCGCGTGAGTCGCCGCCGGAGCGGATGCCGATCATGGCCTGTCTAAAGAAGCCAAGCTGCATCGGGTCGGTCACAGCAACGACCTGCATGACGCCTGACTCAGTGAGTTTTTGAACGCGCTGGCGAACGGCTGCCTCGCTGAGGCCCACAGCCTTACCGATTTCGGAATAGGAGCGGCGACCGTCATGCTGAAGCTGTTCGATGATCGCTTTCGATACATCGTCCAGTTGACTTACCTTGGTGCGCGCCGTGCGAGACATACTACGAGTTTGCCACCGTTTTTGGCATTTGAGTCGCGAAATCGAACCAAATTTGGCGTTTCGCAACTAATTCGTTACCAATTTGCCAAAAACAGTGACCTTTTCGCTAATACGATTGGGTCTCGTAGGGCTTTTTATGGAGGACTTTGTGTCGAAACTCGAGCTAAAAAACTTCGTCAACGGCGAATACGTCGCCTCGGCAAGTGGCGA
>WLPL01000056.1 GCA_009698805.1 Actinomycetota bacterium
AGCTAGCAGGGGAGGGGCGGTCGAAAGTTCTCATGCCCAATCGAGGCCTGCACTTTGCGCTCGATTCGATAGCAGCCCTAGAAAGTTCAAGGCGCCTCCTGGGTGATTCCTACGTGCACGAATTGGCAATTTCGACTCTGAACGAACTCCCACCAGTCTTCGCAAGGGGGGAGCTGACGGAGGTGCGTGGTCAAAAGGTTGAATTTATTCTGGTTCAAAACCCCGGCTCGATGCAACTGAACCTCGACAACCTCGATGGTGACCCTGAGCAAATTCTCTTCGCCATCGGCAAGGATGTTCACGACCCATCATGGCTGTGGACGGTTGACTATTCCAGCCTCAAACACGTCGACGTCGTCACCGGTCTACAAGCCGCTCAGGCAGCACTGCTGCTCAAATATCACGAGGTGCCCGTTGGTGTTGTCATAGAAGACCTTGACGCTGCTATCGATGCCTTCTTCAACCTCCCTGCGCCTGTGCGCGGCAACAAGACTGTCTTGTTCTCGGCCGACGCGATGCGACGCATGCGCAGAGCTCTTGGATTTTGGTCGCCAGAGGAGGTCGAGCGATGATCAGTTTTTACACACTGTTTGCGGATCGCTTGAACCTCAACGGCGATCAAGCAAACATTTTGGTGCTTCAAAAGAGACTGGAATGGCAAGGGATCGCGTCTGAGGTTGTCGAGTTGACTACCGAGAGAGATTTCGAAGAACTCAGCGTCGGCTTTACTAATGACCCCGCTGGCAAGTTTTTGCTTGTCGGTCACGGCTCTATCGCTGCAATGCAAAGCTTCACCTCAATGCACAACGCGGTTCAGTCGGCCGTGCGTGAACTTGCGAAGGCAGGATTGCCGGGATTGGCCGTTGGTAGTGGTTACGAACTCTTGGTTCCAGATTTCTTGCGCGGTGCGCGACTAAGTGATTACGCAGATATCGCCGCGACCGAGACGTTGCCTAGGATTCACGGCTACGTGAATTCGAATACCGATCTTCCATTGGTGAGTTCCTTAGGCGAAGCATTCATCTGCACAATGGTTCACGGCCCGGTATTGGCTCGAACTCCCGAGCTCGCAGACATGCTGCTGAGTCGTATGGGGGTTGTCGTTACACCAAGCGAGAATTCTAGACAAGCAGACGCATTTGCTGCGGCTGCGAATAGCTAACGGGTAAGTAGTCGATCGGTTTCGTCGTGCCAGTCGAGCACGATTGCCTCAAGCTTCGGCTTGTTCTCGGCACCGTGGTGGCCGCAGAAAAATAGTTCACCAGTTGCAAGGCTTGCACGAATGTAGGCTTGTGCTCCACAGACGTCGCAGCGGTCTTCGGCTGTCAGCGCGGGCTTGGTTTCTGGTGCTACTACGGTGTCTTCCATGTCTCTATCGAAACACAGACATCCGACATAGGAGCGCAGATACGGCCTAATTTCGCTATCGGCGAATAGCATTGCCAAGTGCCAAACACCGATTATTCAGCCAGACACCTAAGCGTCCTAGAGGGACTCGAGGCGGTTCGCAAGCGACCCGGCATGTATATCGGCTCCACAGACTCTCGTGGGCTTATGCACTGCCTTTGGGAAATCATCGACAACTCAGTTGACGAAGCCCTTGCTGGCCACGGTACATCAATCGAGATTCAGTTGCACAAGGACGGCAGCGTCGAGGTTCGAGACAAGGCTCGTGGTGTTCCAGTTGACATAGAGCCGAAGACCGGACTCAGCGGTGTCGAAGTTGTGTTTACCAAGCTCCACGCCGGCGGCAAGTTCGGCTCTGGTTCGTACGCGGCCTCTGGCGGTCTCCACGGTGTTGGCGCCTCGGTTGTCAACGCGCTTTCGGAACGTCTCGACGTCGAAGTGGATCGCGATGGCAAGACCTACGCGATGTCTTTTCGCCGGGGTGAACCTGGAACTTTCGATGATGCGGGCGGCATAGCACCTACCAACAAGTTCAGCCCATTCGAGGAATCAAGCGTTTTGCGCGAAATCGGCAAGGTTGCCAAGGGTGTTACAGGTACTCGGGTGCGGTACTGGACCGACCCTCAAATATTCGTCAAGGACGCAAACTTCGTAGTAGACGAGTTGCTCGGCAGGGCACGCCAGACCGCGTTTCTGGTGCCTGGTCTCGGGCTCAAGATCACTGACGAGCGACCGCAGGAGCCCGAGGTTCACCAATTCAAGTTCGACGGCGGGCTGGTTGAATTCGCCGACTACCTAGCCAAGGATGCTGCTCTTACATCCACCTGGAGACTTAGCGGCAGCGGTTCGTTCACCGAAACCGTTCCCGTGCTCAATGAGTCCGGCAACATGGAGTCTCGCGATGTCGAGCGCAAATGCGAGGTTGAAGTAGCAATTCGCTGGGGCATCGGTTATGAGACCGAGGTCAAGTCATTCGTTAACATAATCTCGACGCCAAAGGGCGGAACCCACCTAGCGGGGTTCGATCAGGCGGTGCTGAAGGCTCTGCGCACCCAGATAGACCTAAATAGCCGCAAGCTCAAGCTGGGCAATGACAAGGTCGAAAAAGAGGACGCGTTCGCGGGAATGACGGCAGTTGTTTCGGTTCGACTTGCCGAGCCACAGTTCGAGGGCCAAACCAAAGAGATCCTGGGCACTCCGGCCGTTAGGAGCATCGTTGCCAATATTGTCGCCGAGACCCTTACCGAGCGCCTAACCAGTCCCAAACGCGATGACAAGGCGCAATCAGCGCTTCTCTTGGAGAAGGTCGTCTCGGAGATGAAGTCACGAATCTCCGCTAGAACACACAAAGAGACACAGCGTCGTAAAAATGCGCTCGAGTCGTCATCTCTCCCGACCAAGCTGGTTGATTGCCGCACGCAAGAGACCGAGGTTTCGGAGCTGTTCATCGTCGAGGGAGATTCGGCACTGGGCACAGCCAAACTCGCTCGCAACAGCGAGTTTCAGGCGCTGCTCCCAATTCGCGGCAAGATTCTCAACGTGCAGAAGGCTTCGGTTAGTGACATGCTTTCCAACACCGAATGTGCATCAATCATTCAGGTGATTGGTGCCGGCTCGGGCCGAAGCTTTGACCTCGACGCTGCTCGTTACGGCAAGATCATTCTGATGTCGGACGCGGACGTCGATGGTGCACACATTCGAACCCTTTTGCTCACCCTGTTCTTTAGGTACATGCGTCCTCTTGTGGAGGCTGGACGCGTGTTCGCCGCCGTACCACCTCTGCACCGGGTAATGGTGATAAATCACGGCAGCAAGCCCAACGAGGCCATTTACACCTATTCGCAAGCCGAGCTCGAGACACTTCTGGCGAAGCTCAAAGCCAGCGGAAAGCGCTACCAAGAACCAATTCAGCGTTACAAGGGCCTGGGCGAAATGGATGCCGATCAGTTGGCCGAGACGACGATGGACCGCGAACACCGCGTTTTGAGGCGAGTAACCGTTGACGATGCCGATGCAGTCGATCAGGTATTCGAGCTACTTATGGGCAATGAAGTTGCCCCTAGACGGGATTTCATTATCAATTCGGCGGACGATTTTGATACCGAGAGAATCGACGCTTAGTTTTACCTGGTCCCGACAGATCCGATAACCGCTCCGATGACCGAGCCGCTGGCATCGCGCTTGGCTACCGGCGGAAGTTCGACCGGCTTACCATCTGAGGCAACTGCCATCGGCTCGCCTTGGACGACCTGGGCGAAGTAGAGCTGGTCTTCGTTGCGCACAAACTTTTGAGCACGAACTCCGCCGGTAGCGCGGCCCTTCGAAGGGAACTCGGAAAGCTCTGAAACCTTGGTGCTACCGGCGTCTGTGCCGGCCAAGGCTTCTGAGCTGTTTGCTGAAGTAATCACGAAGGCGGTTTCGGGGTCGCCAATCTTGCCGAAGAAGACTGCCTTTGATGCACCGGCGATGTTGATTCCGGCGACTCCAGACGCGGCTCTTCCTTGTGCACGAAGAGCACCTGCGTCGAATCGCAACAGCTGGGCGTCCGAGGTTATGAACACGCATTCGGTTGCGTTCTCGGCAGAGACAACCCCGATGACGGTGTCGCCATCCTTGAGCGCGATGAGTTCGAATTCGTCCTTCGTTGGATAATCAGCCGCCACTCGCTTTACGACTCCACTTGCAGTGCCGAGCAGTAACTCTGAATCACCCGAAATGTCGAATACACCAAGCACTAGCTCGTTCTTGAGCCCGAGAAATTCTGCGATTTTCACTCCGCTACCAGCGTCAAAATCATCACCCGTGGTTGGCACATCGCCGACATGGATGCGCAACATACGGCCAGTGGACGTGGCAAAGCCAAGATCCTTGCGCGTTGAGGTATGAATTCTTAGAGCAATCGCGTCATGCTTCTTGCGCTTAGCTCCCTCTGTAGCCGCAACGGAGGAGTCTGAACGGGCTAGGATTCCCGAGCTCGTCAGGGTAATCACACAATCGGTGTCGGCTAGCTCGGCGCTCATGCCCACGGCCTTTGCGTTCGATACTGGCTTCACTTCATCGGTTTCGGTGCGGAGTTCGGTTCGACGATCGTCACCGTAAACCTTGGCTACCTCGGCCATCTCATCGGCAACTAGGCTCCTCAAGATGGCATCATCGCTGAGGATCCTTTGAAGCTCGGTGATTTCTTCACGAAGTTTGTCAGCCTCGGCATCGAGCTCGATTTTCGAGAATTTGGTGAGTCTGCGAAGGCGCAACTCCAGGATGTACTCCGCTTGTTCTTCGGACAAGTCGAAGATCTGGCGTAGGCGAGTTCTGGCCTCGTCAGCCTCGTCGCTCGACCTAATAACTTGAATTACCTCGTCGATGGAAAGAATGGCCACTAGCAAGCCATCAACTAGGTGCAGCCGCGCCTGACGCTTGCCTAACCGGTTTTTGGATCGACGGCGTGTGACTGTGACCCTGTGAGCCAGGTAGACGCCGAGTAGCTCCTTGAGGCCTAAGACCTGTGGACGACCATTCACCAAAGCAACGTTGTTGATGCTGAACGAGTCTTCCATCGGGGTGAAGCGGTAGAGAAGATCCAGGACCACCTGCGGGTCGAAGCCAGTCTTGAGCTCGATAACCAGTTTCAGGCCGTTGGTTCGGTCGGTGAGGTCGGTGACATCGGCAATTCCTTGCAGGCGTTTATTGTTCACGCCCTCCTTGATCTTCTCGATGACCTTTTCGGGTCCGATCAGGTAGGGGAGTTCGGTTACCACGAGACCAAGTTTTCTTGGGGAAACGCTTTCAACACTGACTCGAGCCCTGGTCTTGAAAGCTCCTCTCCCGGTCTCGTAGGCCTCGGCAACGCCGTCTAGACCAACGATGATGCCGCCGGTGGGTAGGTCTGGGCCGGGGACATACTTCATGAGCTGCTTCGTGGTGGCTTCTGGATTCTCTAGCAGGAAGCGCGCGGCCGCGACCACCTCTCGCATGTTGTGCGGCGGCATGTTTGTTGCCATACCAACCGCGATGCCTGCGGAACCGTTGACAAGGAGGTTCGGGAATCCCGCCGGGAGCACCTCTGGCTCGGTCAATTGTGCGTCGTAATTGGGTTTGAAATCGACGGTGTCTTCGTCCAAGCCCTCGTTCATAGCCATAGCGGCTGCGGCTAAGCGCGCCTCAGTGTAACGGGCGGCAGCTGGACCGTCGTCGAGCGAGCCAAAGTTGCCGTGACCATCGATCAGCGGAACGCGAAGAGTAAACGGCTGCGACATGCGAACCAGGGCGTCGTAGATAGCGCCGTCTCCGTGTGGGTGAAGCTTGCCCATGACCTCGCCAGTTACGCGAGCCGACTTTACGTGCCCGCGATCTGGTCTTAGACCCATTTCGCCCATCTGGTAAATGATGCGGCGGTGGACAGGTTTTAGCCCGTCTCGGGCGTCTGGCAGAGCGCGCGCGTAGATGACCGAGTACGAGTATTCAAGAAACGACTCTTGCATCTCGACTCTTAGGTCGATGTCTACGATTCGCTCTTCGGGTTTCTGACTGGTCATTTCTTACTCTGTGGCACACTTGGTGGGATGACTCTGACGATGCTACCGCGTGCCCCAAAGGATGTCGGGAGGCTCTCTGACGTGTTGATTAGCGCTCTTGGTGCGATCACCGGGGGAGAGGCTAACCGGCTAAAACTGCAACGGGTAAAGTCTGCTGTGGTCGTCCTGATCGATGGTCTTGGCCTCGTAAATCTTCAACAAAATTCCGGTCACGCCCGAAACCTAACCAGAATGCTCGAGGCGTCTGGTTCACAAGGGATTCGCAGCGGGTTTCCTAGCACCACTGCAGTGAGCCTGGCCAGCCTTGGAACAGGACTTCGTGCTGGTGAGCACGGCATTCTCGGTTATCAAGTGCTCGACGCAGCAGATAAACCTAAAAACATGCTCACGGGTTGGGAAAACGACGAAGAAGCCAGAAGCTGGCAACCAAACGAAACCGTCTTCGAGCTGGCGGTCAAAGCGGGGGTAGTCGCACACATGGTTGCCTCTCCCGAGTACGCAGCGACCGGTTTTACAGCGGCATCGATGTCTGGAGCCAAATTCTCCGGAGTTGCAGACCTCAACGATCGAGTTTTGGCAGCGCAGGCCATCGCGAAGACCAATGGAACCATCTGCTACCTGTATTTCGCTGAACTCGATCAGGCGGCTCATAGATTCGGTGTCGATTCGAAACAGTGGAGGGAAACCCTTGAGGCCATTGACTCAGCAATCGCCTTGTTGCGCGGAGATTTTGGTGTCTTGGTGACCGCCGACCATGGCATCGTCGACGTTGAGGTCTCTGGACAGATTTACCTCGAAGACATCCCTGGATTCAGCGATGCCG
>WLPL01000057.1 GCA_009698805.1 Actinomycetota bacterium
CAAGGGTTAGTTGTTGTTTACGCGATAAACGTCGTAAACGGCCTCGATGCGCCTCACAGCGCTCAAGAGGCGGTCGAGAAGAGCAGCATCACCCATCTCGAAGACAAATCTGCTCAGAGCTACACGATCGGCGCGAGTGGATACCGAGGCGGAGAGAATATTTACCTTGTGCTCCGCTAGAACACGCGTCACATCGGAAAGCAAGCCGGCCCTGTCGAGTGCTTCGATTTGAATTTGAACCAAGAACAGTGCGTTGGCTCCCCCACTCCAGGCAACCTCCATGATGCGTTCGGGTTCCAGCTTCAATGAGTCGACGTTTTTGCAGTCCACGCGGTGGACCGAAACGCCATTCCCGCGGGTCACAAAGCCAATAATTTCGTCGCCTGGAACCGGCGTGCAACAACGAGCGAGCTTTGACATGACCGAATCGTCGCCACGCACCATGACGCCGCTCGTGTCAGATCGGTTGCGATCGGCACTTGAACTTCGTGTTGGTAGCGCGAAGTGCTCGTCGGCATCATCTTCGTCTACCAACCCGACCGTGAGACGCTCAACAACCGACTGAGCCGAAATATGCCCTTCGCCAACAGCTGCGTAGAGAGCAGATACGTCAGGGTATTTGAGGTCTGATGCCAGCTTCGAGACGCTGTCAGCAGACATAAGACGCTGTAGCGGCAAGTTTTGCTTGCGCATGTACTTCGCCATTTGATCTTTGCCGTGCTCGATCGCCTCGTCGCGACGCTCGGCCGAGAACCAGGCCTTGATCTTAGCCTTTGCCCTAGGTGAGGCAACGAAGTTGGCCCAGTCCTTACTCGGCCCGCCGTCGGCATTCTTTGAGGTGAAAATCTCGACGACATCGCCGGAGTGCAGCTCTGATTCGAGTGGAACTAGTCTTCCGTTGACCTTGGCGCCCATGGTGCGGTGACCAACCTCGGTGTGCACGGCATAGGCGAAGTCGACTGGCGACGCACCGGCTGGGAGCCCGATGACCTTGCCCTTGGGCGTAAAGACGTAAACCTCTTTAGCGCCGATTTCGAACCGGAGGGAGTCAAGAAATTCGCCTGGGTCCTGAGTCTCGGTTTGCCAGTCGGTGAGATGCTTCAACCAGGCGAGGTCTTCCTCGGTGTTTGTGGTGGCTGCTTTACCAGCCTGCTCTTTGTACTTCCAGTGTGCTGCAACGCCGAACTCCGCACGCTGGTGCATCTCGACTGTTCTGATTTGTATCTCCACCGGGCGTCCGTTGGGTCCGATTACGGTCGTGTGCAACGACTGGTAAAGGTTGAACTTGGGCATTGCGATGTAGTCCTTGAAACGACCAGGAACCGGATTCCACCTTGCGTGAATAGCTCCGAGAATCGCGTAGCACTCTCGAACCGATGGAACTAGGACCCGAATGCCCACGAGATCGTAGATGTCGTCGAACTCTCGGCCTCGAACGACCATTTTTTGGTAGATCGAATAGAACTGCTTAGGGCGACCATCGACCTTGCCCTTGATTTTTGCTGAGCGAAGATCCTCATCGATTGCGCTAATCACGCTGTCGATAAATTCAGCACGCTTCGGTGTTCGCTGACGAACAAGATTTACGATCTCTTCATAGACCTTCGGGTAAAGAATCGCGAACGATAAATCCTCGAGCTCCCACTTCACACTATTAATACCTAGTCGGTGAGCCAGCGGAGCGTAGATCTCCAACGTCTCCTGGGCTTTCTTGCGCGCCTTCTCTACCGGCACAAATTCCCAGGTGCGCGCGTTGTGCAAGCGATCGCAGAGTTTGATTACGAGCACGCGAATGTCTTTAGACATTGCCACGACCATCTTGCGCACCGTTTCGGCTTGAGCGTGATCGCCGTATTTCACCTTGTCGAGTTTCGTAACACCATCGACAAGCATTGCGATTTCGTCGCCAAAGTCCTTGTTCACCATCTCAAGCGTGTAGGCAGTGTCTTCAACGGTGTCGTGTAGCAGTGAAGCAGCGACCGTTATGGGGCCGATACCCAGATCGGCAAGAATCTTTGCGACAGCGAGCGGGTGAGTGATGTATGGCTCACCACTCTTGCGAAGCTGGCCTTCGTGAGCCAATTCGGCCGCGGCAAAAGCGCGGTCAATCACA
The DNA here is from genome assembly GCA_009698805.1 of Actinomycetota bacterium. Lineage (GTDB taxonomy): Bacteria > Actinomycetota > Actinomycetes > Actinomycetales > Microbacteriaceae > Rhodoluna. The sequence goes on from WLPL01000057.1 coordinate 2,114, forward strand.
CTCAGATCAGATTTAGGGTGATTTGTTCTAACGACTCGGAGAAGTTCCGCAAGCTCTGTGGCGTACGCGCCGCTTTTCGGAAACAGCCGCGAAAGCCCAGAGCGCAGCGCGCTTATCGAACCGGTAGGCGTGCTGTCGCTCAAAAGGGCCTACCTCGCGGCTAGAACTTTGGCGGCGGCCTTCTTGAACTTTGACTCACCGGAGCGAAGTTGAGCATAAGCCGGAGGCGCTATGAAGATCGACGAATAGGTTCCGACCAAGATTCCTACGAACAGCGCCAAAGCAATGTCACGAAGGGTTCCTGCGCCAAGGACGAAGGAACCAATGAACAAAATTGAGGCAACTGGAAGCACAGCAACAATCGAAGTGTTGATCGATCGAACCAGAGTCTGGTTGACCGCCAGGTTAACTCGCTCAGAGAATGTAGCGGTAGCGCTGAACTCGACCTCAAAGGTGTTTTCGCGAATCTTATCGAACACCACAACGGTGTCGTAGAGCGAGTAACCGAGAATCGTCAGAAATCCGATAACGGCAGCCGGGGTCACTTCGAAGCCCGTAATGCCGTAGATACCCGCGGTAATCACAAGGTCATGCACCAGTGCGAGCATCGCGGCAAGAGACATCTTGAGTGTGCGGAAGTAACCAGCCATGAGAACCGCAGCTAGAACCAAGAACCAGACCAAACCGTTGACAGCCTTGTTTGTTACGTCTGCTCCCCAAGAGGCTCCGATGAAGCTCTTTGTAATCTGCTTATCGGTGAGGTTGTATCCGGAGAGCAACTTCGCGTAGATCTTTTTGGATTGCACGTCTGTGAGCTTCGAGGTCTGAATGCGAAGCGTGGAGCCGCCGATTGTGGTGATGATAGGGGCTTCAGTAGGCAGGACAGAAGCGATGGCGTCCTTGGCGATCTGAGAGTTCGAATCGGTGACGCCAGGAACGCGGAATTCCGAACCACCCCTGAATTCGATACCCACGTTGAAGCCGCCCTTGAGCACGGGTACGAGGATGCTGATGATCAAAAAGACGGCCGAAATCGTGTACCAAACTTTGCGTCGCCCCACAAAGTTAAATGATTTCTCACCTGAATAGAGGCTGTTACCGAAGTCGCTAAACCTAGACATTATTTGGTACCTTCCTGACCAGCGCTTTTGCGTTCAGCGATGGTTTGACGCTTTGCGACTTCGTTTGCCGACTTCTTGGCCTTTGCGGTGTTCTCTGGCTCGCGGAATTTACCGCGCCCAATGTAGCCGCCGGTGGTCAGCGTCTTACTGTCGAAGCCAGACCACTTATTGCCAGAGAGGAAGAAGCGATTGCCGCTAATCAGTTGTAGCAGAGGATGGGTGAATAGGAGCACGACGATGAGGTCAATTAGCGTCGTGATCAGCAATGTGAAGGCGAAGCCACGAACGTTACCTACGGTTAGTAGATACAGCGTCACGGCCGCCAATAGGCTCACACCGTCGGATACCGTGATTGTGCGAATCGCGCGCTTCCAACCGGCTTCCACGGCTCCAGCAAGAGCTCTGCCGTCGCGAAGCTCATCGCGAACGCGCTCGAAGTAGACGATAAAGGAGTCAACCGTGATACCGATGGCAACGATCAAGCCAGCTACGCCCGCAAGTGACAGCCTGTAACCAGAGCGCCAAGAAAGGTAACAGATGACCAGATATGTGAGACCGGCAGCGACAATCAAAGAACCCATGGTGACAGCAGCAAGCGCGCGATACTGAAAGAGCGAGTAGATGACCACGAGAATCAGGCCGATCAGACCGGCAAGTAGACCCGCATTCAAGCTAGCCACACCAAGAGTTGCTGAAACCTTCTCGGTGTTGTCTACCTGGAATTGAATAGGCAATGAGCCGTACTTCAACTGGTCTGCTAGAGAAGTGGCGTCCTGTTGGGTGAAGGTTCCGGTGATTTGAGCCTGGCCTCCACTGATAACACCGTTTACTTTTGGTGCGGTTACAACGAGACCGTCAAGCGTTACCGCGAAGCGATTGCGAGGGTCACTTAGGCCAAAGAGTCGTGTGGTGGTATCAGCAAATTGAGTGCTACCGGTCGACTTGAAGGTCAAGTTTACCAACCAGTTGTTGGTGGAGACCTGACCGACGGTTTCAGTTGTAGCTTGAGCGTCGCTAATTTCAGTTCCGTCGACCTCTACAGGTCCAAGAATGTACTTCTCGGTCATGTCGCGGTTGCAAGTGACAAGTGGTTTGCTATCGATGGGGTTACCCGCGATCTTAAAATCTTTTGAACAAACCAACTGCTCGTAGGTTGCTTGCGTTGCTGCGTCCACGATGTTCAGGTCACTGGGGTTAGTCGGGGTCGCGCTGCTGGTTGCGATCGGAGTCGAAGGCTTGCCCTTGGTTACGACCGTGGCAGTGGCTCCTGAGCTAGCTACGAGAACGGGGCGGAACACCATTCTGGCGCTCTGGGAAACGAGGTTCTCGAGCGCGGTGCTGGTATCGCCGGGCACGGAGACGATGATTGCGCTGTCTCCCGAAGTTGTGATCTGTGCTTCAGAGACACCGGTTGAGTCGATTCGCTGGCGAATGATTTCGACGGCTTGCTGAAGCTGTTCAGCAGATCCGTTGGTGCCAATCTGATATACCGGCTTCAAGATCATTGAGGTACCACCCTGAAGATCCAGGGCCAACTGCGGGGTAAAACTTGCGTCCTTTTCGCCAAAGAGGCTAGGTGCCGCGCCGATGACGGCGGTCAGCAGGACAATCAGCGTCGCGAGCCAGAGAAGCTTTTTGCGAGCGCTGCGTTTGAAAGTTGATTCGGCCATTGGTGGTTGTTCTACTTTGCGGTCTTGGCTGCCTTAGCAGGAGCCTTCTTTGCTGGTGTTGCGGGCTTTGCCTTGGGAGCTGCTGCAACCTGACGCAAGATTGCCGCCTTGGCTACGACTAGGGTCGAGGTGCCTGATTTCACAGTGAACTTGTCACCATCGACCGAGACGATGGTTGCGTAGATGCCGCTGGTCAACATGACGTCTGAGCCTGCGCCAAGAGAACTCTGCATTTCTAGTGCGGCCTTCTTACGCTTGCGTCCGTTGTTCCACATGAGTCCCATAAGCCCGAAAAGGATTACGTAAACAATGATTGTCGTTGACTCTGCTGGCATTTCGAACCTCTTCGATAGAAAAATAGGCACTAAACGCGCCTATCTGATTATAGGTCAAGCAGTGTTGGCGCTGACCCCGGTTTGCTGCGTTTATTCAAATGGGCAAAGGCGGCCTCTGTTGCCTCCCTGCCCCTGGCAGTTCTAGTGATTAGCCCCGTGCGCACGAGAAATGGCTCCACGACGGCCTCAATCGTGTCTACTTCTTCGCCCACGGCTACCGCGAGTGTTGATAACCCGACCGGCCGCCCGGCGTATCGCGTGGTGAGCAACTCGAGAATCGCCCTGTCCATACGGTCAAGCCCTAGGGAGTCAATCTCATATAGATCCAGTGCACCGTTCGTGGCTGCGAGGTCGATCGTGTCGTGGCCATTGACCAAGGCGAAATCACGTACTCGCTTCAACAGCCGATTTGCGATTCTCGGTGTTCCGCGACTGCGTTTCGAAATTTCCACCAGAGCAGCGTCCTCGTACTTGATTACGAGTTTCGCCGCCGACCTGGTCAATACGCCGTAGAGTTCTTCCGGCGAATAGAACTCCAGGTGAGCGGTGAATCCGAATCGATCGCGCAGCGGGTTCGGCAACATTCCGCTTCTGGTGGTTGCTCCGATAAGAGTGAAGGGTTCGAGCTCGAGAGGTATCGAATTGGCACCGACGCCCTTGCCCACCATCACATCAACCCGAAAGTCCTCCATGGCCAGGTAGAGCATTTCTTCTGCGGCGCGGCTCATGCGATGGATTTCGTCGATGAAGAGAATTTCACCGGACGTGAGATTGGTGAGAATTGCCGCGAGATCGCCGGCGTGCTGAATGGTCGGCCCGCTGGTGAGACGCAACGGGCGCCCACTCTCATGGGCCACAATCATCGCGAGCGTGGTCTTGCCCAGACCCGGAGGGCCGGCTAGCAGAATGTGATCGGCTGAGCGATCCTGAAGTCGAGCCGCCTGAATGAGTAGCGAAATCTGCTCGCGAACCTTAGGCTGGCCGACGAATTCGGCTAGCGAGGTTGGTCTAAGTGCCCCCTCAAACGCTAAATCTGAGTTGTTTGATTCGGGGTCTAGAAGCTCGCTCATTTGCTGGCCCTACTGGAGAGAATCGCAAGCGCGCTGCGCAGTTTGGCCTGTTGATCGTTGCCAGTGGCTTCGCGAAGGGCCGCGAGCACCAGCGGCTCTTTATAGCCGAGACCCAGGAGTGCCGCAACCAGCTCGGAGTCGACGCCGCTACCAGAGCCAAGAAGTTTTCCGGCAAGGGTTAGCGTGATGAGCTTTGCGGTCTTTGGGCCGATTCCAGAGACGCTTCGAAACACGGAGTCTGCGTCTTGAGCTACCGCGTTCTCGATGTCAGCTACTCCGATTGCCGAGACGATAGCAAGAGCGGATTTGGGTCCTACGCCGGTCACTGAACGTAAGA
>WLPL01000058.1 GCA_009698805.1 Actinomycetota bacterium
ACCCAGGCGGTGCTGAAGGCGAAAGTTCTGCTGGCCCTGATCAAACACCAAAAACTCAGTGACCGGGTGACCTACGACGTGTCCTCGCCGAAGGATCCCACCGTTCGCTATTAGTGCGACACGCCCGCGCGCCTACGCGTTTTTGTGTTCGTTTTGACTTACTTTTCAGGCGCGTAAATAAACTTCGCTAGCGGTTTCAGCCTCAGGTTGAGGTTGAAACTTGAGGCGATCCCATGTGAGGAATCAAGTGGCTGTAAATCAGAACTTCTTAGCCGACATCAAAGTTGTCGGTGTCGGTGGCGGAGGCGTAAACGCGCTGAACCGGATGATTGACGGCGACATGCGAGGCGTTGAATTCATCGCGATTAACACGGACGCCCAGGCACTTTTGATGAGCGGCGCAAACGTCAAGATCGACATCGGTCGCGATCTCACTCGCGGTCTAGGCGCCGGAGCAGACCCAACAGTTGGCCGACGCGCTGCCGAAGAGCACCGCGACGAAATCGAAGCCGCACTCAAGGGTGCAGACATGGTTTTCGTCACGGCTGGCGAAGGTGGCGGTACCGGTACCGGCGCGGCCCCAATCGTTGCCGCAATCGCCAAGAGCATGGGCGCTCTCACCGTTGGTGTGGTCACCAAGCCGTTCAATTTTGAAGGCCCTCGCCGCGCTGCTCAGGCAGAGGCGGGAATCGAGGAGCTCCGAGCCGCGGTCGACACCCTTATCGTGGTTCCTAACCAGCGCCTGCTTGACCTAGAAGACCAAAAGGTCAGCATTCCCGAAGCATTCCTGATCGCCGACAGCATCTTGAAGTACGGCGTGCAGGGCATCACCGATCTAATCGCCGTCCCGGGTTTGATTAACCTCGACTTCAACGACGTTCGCTCGGTTATGGAGCAATCCGGCAGTGCTCTCATGGGAATCGGTGTCGCCAAGGGCGAAGACCGCGCCATACGAGCCGCCGAAGCCGCAATCCACAGCCCGCTACTCGAGGCCAGTATTGATGGCGCAAATGGCGTCCTGATGCTCGTACAGGGCGCATCTAACCTAGGGCTCCACGAGGTTGACGAGGCCACCCGCATGGTTCAGGAGGCCGTCAACCCTCAGGCCAACGTGATCTGGGGTTGCACCATCGACGACAGCCTGGGCGACGAAATTCGCATCACGGTCATCGCCGCAGGATTCGATGGTGGACTGCCACCAAAGCGCATCTCGGTTCGGCCCGCAATCACAGCCGAACCTCGTCTAGAACCGGTCACTCCTCGGGTCGTAGAGACCGCCGCAGCTGAGGTTGTGGCCCCTAGCTGGTTCGCCGACGAAACCATCGATGAGCCAGGAGACGTGGACGATTACTTCGCCAGCGTGCCGGCCGCCGAAACCGTAGAAACCGATGCGCCACCGACCACAGCCATAAACGTGGTCAACGAGCGCAAGCACGATGAAGACTTCGGCGATGATCTGGATATCCCAGACTTCTTGAAGTGAGTTCACTTTCGGAGCGACTCTCGGCAATCGACGCCCGTATCGATTCGAGGCTCAAGCTGAACTCTCGCGAGTCAAGTTCGCTAACCAGAATCGTCGTCAGCAAGTTTCACCCGTCATCTGTGGTTCGTGAGCTTTACAGCCTCGGCGTGCGGGATTTCGGCGAAAATCGCGATCAGGAGGCGTCGGCCAAGGCACAAGAAGTGTTAGATCTCGACGTGAATTGGCACTTCATCGGCCAACTGCAGAGCAACAAGGTCAAGAGCGTTTTAGGTTATGCCTCGGTGATCCATTCGGTAGATCGCGCATCGCTACTAAGTGCTCTAATGACGCAAACCGCCGAACGCGTAGAGCCGCTCGATGTCTTCGTCCAGGTAAACCTCACTGATGACGCCGGACGCGGGGGAGTGGACGAGCGAGATTTGCTGGAATTCGCCGAGCAGGTGGCTTCTGCCCCTGGCCTAAATCTGCTCGGTCTCATGGCGGTCGCCTCTCTAGAGGGCGAAGAAGAGCGGGATTTCACCAAGATTGCAGCTTTGAGTGCTCTTTTAGTCAAAGATCACCCCGACGCTCGATACATCTCTGCAGGCATGTCGAGCGACTTTGAACTGGCAATCGACTTCGGTGCGACACACCTACGTATCGGCACCGCAATAACGGGTAACCGGGACTTGTAGGAATATTCTTTAGTTAGGAGGAATTCTCATGAGCGTTTTTGGCAAGGTATTAGATTTCATCGGCTTCAACCAGGGCGCTAAATCCGCCCCCACCGGACCGGCAAGTACGAGTTCGGCTCCGACCCCTTTGCGTCAGGCACAGCGCCTAGCCGCGGTAAAGCCGCGACGCGCCTCCGGCGACATGAGCGAGATTTACACCGTAGAGATGAACACCTACGCCGATTGCACGGAGGTTTCGAATAACTTCCGTCAGGGCATCCCTGTGATCGTAAACATGGGCAAACTTTCTGAAGTCGACGCCAAGAGCATGCTCAATTACATGCTTGGTCTGCGAGACGGTCTTTACGGACACCTTCGCAGGGTCACCACCAAGGTTTGGTTGCTTTCTCCAGAGCACGTCGGAGTCAACGACGAAGAGGTCTCAAACCCTAGTGAAACCGACGACCTGCTAATTCAGCCGTAGTTTTGAGCCCGCTAGGTTTTGCGCTGTGGTTGGTTCTGCAGCTTTACTTCTACTTGATGTTCGCTCGTATGATCGTTGACATCGTAACTTTCAACAACGCTCGACTCCGAGCAAAGCCAGTTGTCAGCTGGATAATCAAAATCACCTGGGGAGCCACAGAGCCGCTACTGAAAACAATGCGCAAGATTATCCCCAACATTCAATTTGGTGCAGTCGGAATCGATCTTTCTTGGGCAGTCTTAATGTTGCTCGTCAGCATAGCCTCGTCAGCTGTTCGGCAACTCTAATGTCGCATGCGGTAACCTAGTTACCGTCCAAATAGAAGTGAGGTAACCATGTCTTTGACTCCCGAAGATGTAGTCAATAAGCGGTTTCAGCCGACAAAGTTTCGCGAAGGCTACGACCAGGACGAAGTAGACGATTTCCTCGACGAAATTGTCGTCGAACTGCGTCGCCTCACCCAAGAAAACGAAGATCTTCGCCAGCGCCTGCTATCAAGCGAAGGCCGAATCAACGAGCTTCAGCGCGGCGGTGGCGCAATCACAAATACCGCCTCGATTCCTGCGGTTTCGGCAGTCGTCGACCCGGGTAGCGCGTTCCCCGAGGCCATGTCTGACCCTAGTGCTCTAGACGGCAACAACACCAACAATCTTCTCCAGCTCGCCCGCAAGCTGCATGACGAGCACGTTAAAGAAGGTCTTGAGAAGCGCGAAGCCCTAATCGCCGAAGGTCACGCCACTGCAAGCCGAATCGTTCGCGAAGCCGAGGCTCAACACAAGGCCAACATGAGCCGTCTTGAACAAGAAAAGGGTCTCATCGAACACAAGATTCAAGAGCTACTCGCCTTCGAGCGCGAGTACCGCTTGAAGCTCAAGACCTATATCGAGTCACAACTAAGTGACCTCGAAGCGAACACACCTTCGGGCAATCAGACCGCACTAGGTTAGTGCGTTGGTTCGTTCCTCGCTCTACCGAGTCATTGGGCTAGCCCTAGCGATCATTGCGATCGATCAGACAAGCAAAATGTTCGCCCTAGAATTTTTGCAACCCGGAAAATCGGTGCCATTCATTGGTGACGTCCTCGGATTTCAGCTGGTGCGAAACAATTCCGCCGCGTTCTCTATCGGAAACGGTCAGACCTGGCTGTTCACCATTTTCTCCACCCTGGCCGCCATAGCAATTCTTTGGTTTGCGCCGCGCAGCAAGAGCAGAAGCTGGGCTTGGACCGCGGGGCTTCTGCTCGGAGGCGTCTGTGGCAACCTGATCGATCGTGTCACTCGCGAACCGGGCTTCCCAAACGGCAACGTGATTGACTTTCTGCAACTCCCTTTCGGTTTTCCGATCTTCAATCTCGCCGACACCTCGATTGTTTTGGCAATGGCCATAGTCATGGTTCGCGTCCTCCGCGGCCACAAAATAGGGCAATGAGCGAACTCAAGGTAATCCAGGTGCCAGAGGGCCTTTCGGGCTCTCGAGTGGACGCCGGCGTTGCCAAGCTGCTGGGCATTTCAAGGTCACTGGTCGCCGAATTAGTCGAGGCTGGTAAGGTCACTTCCAGCGGTAAAACTCTAGCAAAATCCGATCGTCTAACTGACGATCAGGTTATCGAAATCGACCTCGAGGCCCCGAAGAACCGGCTACTGATCAACTCGGACGACGTCCCAGGATTTCGCGTGATATTTCAGGATGAACACATCATCGTCATCGACAAACCCGCCGGAGTAGCCTCCCACCCTTCGGCTGGTTGGGACGGCCCAACTGTTCCTGGCGCACTCTTGGCTCTGGGTATCCAGCTGAGCTCCTCTGGGGCATCCGAACGGCAGGGAATAGTCCAAAGGCTCGACGTCGGCACCAGCGGCCTCATGACTCTGGCCAAGAGCGAGCTTGCCTATTCACGGTTGAAGCAAATGTTTCGTGACCGAGCGGTTAGTAAGACCTACCATGCGCTCGTTCAGGGCCACCTAGATCCCTTGGCCGGCACCTTCGACGCACCGATCGCGAGGCACCCGAAGTCGGAATTCAAGTTTCACGTCGCCGAAGGCGGCAAGGATTCGATTACCCACTACGAAACACTCGAGGTCTTTAGGTCGGCTTCGCTGGTTGAGGTAGATCTCGAGACCGGTCGAACCCACCAGATCCGGGTGCATTTCTCGGCCTTTAGACACCCGCTGGTCGGCGACACCATGTACGGTGCCGACCCAACAATCGCTAGCAAACTAAAGCTCGACCGCCAGTGGTTGCATGCCGTGCGGTTAGCCTTCGTTCACCCGATCACAGGTGAGTCGGTGCAGTTCGAATCGAAATACCCGGACGATTTGGAAGCCGCGTTGGAGAGCCTTCGAATCTCCTAGCCGATGGTCGGTTACTCTGGGAATCCAAAAGTCCTAAACCTAGAGTCGAAAAGATCATGAGCGAGAAAAGCGAATCCTTTGTGCACCTTCACGTGCACACCGAGTATTCGATTCTTGACGGTGCCGCAAAGATTAAACCGCTGATGGCCGCTGCCGCAGCCGACGGCCAGCCCGCGATCGCAATGACCGACCATGGCAACGTCCACGCAGCTTACGAGTTTTACACCGAGGCTAAAGAAGCAGGCATTAAGCCGATCATCGGCATCGAAGCATATGTGGCTCCTCGAGTTCACCGCACCGACCGCACCCGCACCTACTTCGGCGACCGCGGCCGCGACGACGTCTCAGCTGGAGGCGCGTACACCCACATGACACTGCTAGCCCGAACCACCGAGGGCATGTTCAACCTCTTCAAGATGTCTTCGCTCGCATACCTGGAGGGAATGTTCTATAAGCCGCGAATCGACCGGGAGCTCTTGCAGAAATACGGCGCCGGCCTGATCGGCACCACAGGCTGCGTATCCGGTGAAATAGCCACTCTTTTGCGTTTTGGTCGCTGGGACGACGCCGTCGAGACCGTTCGAGAAATGCAGCAGATTTTCGGTAAAGAGAATTACTACTGCGAAATCATGCGCCACGGCATCGACATCGAAAACCGCACCGAGGCGGAGTTGCTTCGATTGGCCAGCGAAACCGGCATGCCTCTCTTAGCAACCAACGATTCTCACTATGTGCACGAGCACGATGCCGAATTCCAAGAAGCGCTGCTCTGCGTGCAATCGAACGTCACGCTGGATGACCCAAACCGTTTCAGGTTCGACGGCTCCGGCTACTACCTCAAATCAGCCGCCCAGATGCGCGAACTGTTCAAAGACCTTCCCGAAGCCTGCGACAACACGCTCGCGATTGCCGAACGCTGCGAGGTCGACTTCCCGAAGCGCGAGTTGATGCCAAACTTCGAGGTGCCCGAGGGTGAGACCGAGGCGTCCTGGTTCGAAAAGGAAGTCGCGCTTGGCATGACCCGAAGGTTCCCGAACGGGGTTCCGGAGGCTCAAGCTAAGCAGGCCGAGTACGAGATCGCAATGATTAAGCACATGGGCTTTCCCGGCTACTTTTTGGTAGTCGCCGACTTCATTTCTTGGGCGAGAAAGCAAGGAATTCGCGTCGGGCCGGGTCGTGGTTCGGCGGCCGGAGCGATTGTGGCCTACGCCTTGGGCATCACCGATCTCGACCCGGTCCGCTACGGCCTCATCTTCGAGCGCTTCCTAAACCCCGACCGCGCGTCGCTTCCCGACATCGACGTCGACTTTGACGATCGTCGTCGCGCCGAAGTGATTCGCTACGTCTATGACAAGTACGGCGAAGACCACGTCGCGCAAATTGGAACTTTCAACACCATCAAGGCCAAGGCCGCACTGAAAGACGCGGCCAGAGTACTCGGTTTGCCCTACTCTTTGGGCGAGCGGCTGACCAAGGCTTTTCCGCCGGCGGTTCTAGGCCAAGAGATTTCGCTGTCGGTGCTCGAAACCCCGAGCGACAAGCGCTATCAAGAAGCGACAG
>WLPL01000059.1 GCA_009698805.1 Actinomycetota bacterium
CCATTAGCTTCGAGCGGCACCTAAACCCAAATCCAACACCAGACGCCGAACGCGAAGAGATTCTTAAGGCGCCGGTGTTTGGTGCGAAGCTAACCGACCACCAGGTTCTCATCGTCTGGGAGAAAGACAAGGGCTGGCACAGCGCCCAGGTGATTCCTTACGGCCCGATCATGATGGACCCGAGCGCCGCGGTGCTTCACTACGGGCAAGAGATCTTCGAAGGTATCAAGGCCTACCGCCACCAGGACGGCTCGATCTGGACCTTCCGCCCGATGGAGAATGCCAAGCGCATGCAGAGGTCGGCCAAGCGCATGGCCCTGCCAGAACTCCCAACCGAACTGTTCCTCCAGTCGCTCAAAGAACTAATCGCCGTCGACGGGACCTGGGTTCCAGCCCCGGTTGACGAAAAGACCCTCTACTTTCGCCCGTTCGAGATTGCCGCCGAAAACTTCCTTGGCGTGAGAGCAGCTCACCGCGCCGAATACCGAGTCATCGCAAGCCCGGTCGGCCCTTACTTCACCGGCGGACTAAAGCCGGTAAAGATCTGGATCGCCCTCGACTCAGCTAGAGCCGGGCGCCACGGCACCGGTGAAGCCAAGACCGGCGGCAACTACGCAGCCAGCCTTCAGGCCCAAAACGAGGGTTACGAGCACGGCTGCTCACAGGTAATGTTCCTCGACGCCGAATCGGCCACCTATATCGAAGAGCTCGGCGGCATGAACCTGTTCTTCGTCTACAAGGACGGCTCGGTGACCACCCCAGCTCTCGACGGAACCATCCTGCACGGCATCACCCGCTCATCGGTGATCCAGCTGATCAAAGACCGCGGGCTCAAGCTCGAAGAGCGCAAGATCACCCTCGAAGAGGTTCGCCAAGGCATGAACGCTGGCGACATCGTCGAAGTCTTCGCCTGCGGAACCGCAGCGGTAATCACCCCGGTCGGCCAGTTCCTCAGCAAAAACGAGACCCTCGGCCAAGAAAACTCAGAGCCAGGGCAGCTAACCGCAAGCCTGCGCGAAGAACTAACCGGTATCCAATACGGCACGGTCGAAGACCGCCACAACTGGCTGGTCAAGCTCAGCTAATGCGCGTCGTCAAGTTTGCTATCAATGGTGAGCCTCGCTGGGGTGTCCTAGACGGCCCAGAAATCGCCCTGTTCAAAGGTCACCCCGAGTTTTGTGATTACGAGACCACCGGCGAGCGAATCCCGCTCAAAGACGTCCACGTGTTACCCCCGACTCTGCCAACCACCAAGATCGTCTGCATCGGCAAAAACTACGCCGACCACGCTGCCGAAATGGGTGGCGACCTCCCAACAGAGCCGCTAATCTTTCTGAAGCCGAGCACCTCGCTAATCGCCGACAGAGAAACCATCGTGCTGCCGAGCATCTCGAAGCGAGTCGACCACGAAGGCGAACTAGCCATCGTCATCGGCTCAATCGCCAAGAACGTTAAAGAGGAAGACGCCTACGACGTAATCATGGGCTTCACCATCGCCAACGACGTCACCGCTCGCGACCTGCAAGAATCAGACGGCCAGTGGACGCGCTCTAAAGGCTTCGACACCTTCTGCCCGGTTGGCCCGTGGATCGAAACCGAGTTTCGCCCAGACGGCCAGCTTCTCGAAACCCGAGTAGACGGCGAAATCCGCCAGCACGCTTCAATCGACCTAATGATTCACAAGGTCGAAAAGATCGTCGCCCACGTTTCGCAGGCGATGACCCTGCTCCCGGGCGACTTAATCCTCACCGGAACTCCCGCTGGTATCGGCGAAATCGAGGATGGCCAAACGGTGGAGATCTCAATCGAGGGCATCGGCACGCTCACCAACGGTGTTGCCTAGACTTGAATACATAATGACTTCAACCATCACCGCACCATTCACCACCGCCTCCGGCAAAGACGTCGTGGTTCGCTTCTGCCCTTCACCAACTGGCACTCCGCACGTTGGTTTGGTGCGCACGGCTTTGTTTAACTGGGCTTACGCTCGCCACACCGGGGGCAAGTTTGTCTTTCGTATCGAAGACACCGATGCCGAGCGCGACAGCGAAGAGTCGTTTGAGATGATTCTCGAGGCCCTTCGTTGGTTGGGTTTGAACTGGGACGAGGGCGTTGGCGTTGGTGGCCCGAACGAGCCTTACCGCCAGAGCGAGCGTGGAGCAATTTACCTAGAGGTGATCGAGAAGCTGAAGGCTGCCGGTCACCTTTACGAGTCATACATGACCGGTGAAGACATCGATGCCCGCAACGAACTTGAGGGACGTGCCAAGCAGCTCGGCTACGGCAACTGGGAGCGCGACGAAGCGGAGCGTGCGAAATACCGCAAGGATGGCGCGACGCCAGCGCTGCGGTTGCTCGTGCCAGACTGCGACATTTCTTTTGATGATCTGGTTCGAGGCGAAATCACGTTCCCTACCGGTTCGTTCCCCGACTTCGTCGTGGTTCGGCCTAATGGTCAGCCGCTCTACACCTTGGTGAACCCGGTCGATGATGCGCTCATGGGTGTCACTCACGTTTTGCGCGGTGAAGACCTGTTGTCTTCGACTCCGCGCCAGATTGCTCTCTACAACGCGATGGTCGAGGCTGGAATCACAACCTTTATTCCTCGTTTTGGTCATCTGCCATACGTCATGGGCGAGGGCAACAAGAAGCTTTCGAAGCGCGACCCCGAGTCGAACATCTTCCACCACCGCGACCGCGGCTTTATTCCGGAGGGTTTGCTCAACTATCTGGCACTGCTGGGCTGGGGCATTTCGAGCGATCGAGACATCTTCACTCTTCAAGAACTGGCCGAAAACTTCGACGTTGTGAACGTGAACCCGAACCCGGCTCGCTTTGACCAGAAGAAGGCAGATGCGATCAACGCGGCCCACATTCGCCTGTTGACCCCCGAAGACTTCAAGTCACGCTTGGTTCCATACCTGCAGAGCGCTGGGGTTCTAGGCGCTTCGGTTACCGATGCGGAAGACGCGGTTCTGACCGCGGGTGCTCCACTGATTCAGGAGCGTTTGACGGTTTTGAGTGAGGCCCCTGGCCTGCTTTCGTTCCTTTTCACCGACGAAGTCGTGATCGAGGACGACGCCAAGGCTGGCTTGCCTGAGAACGCGGCTGAGATCGTCCGCGCTTCAATCGAGGCTCTCGATGGTGTCGAATGGACCACTTCGGCTATTCATGACACCTTGAACAAGAGGCTGATCGACGAGCTAGAACTCAAGCCTCGCAACGCTTTTGGGCCGCTGCGCACGGCGATTTCGGGTCGCAGGGTTTCGCCGCCGCTGTTCGAGTCGATGGAAATTCTTGGGCGCGAGGTTAGTCTCGCTCGGCTAGAGACGTTTGCTCGGCACGCCTGATTTGGCTAGTATTAGAAGTCGGGCCTCGGCCCGAGAAAAGCCTTGGGGTATGGTGTAATTGGCAACACGGAGGTTTCTGGATCCTTTGTTCTTGGTTCGAGTCCAGGTACCCCAGCAAGGTGAGCGGTCGAGAAATCGGCCGCTTTTTTCTTTAAAGTTCTTGTGATTCGCCTGGTTCTAAGAAGGTGAATTGTCCTCCGTTGGCTTCGGTGCCCGCTTTGATTCGGGAGTTATACATCTGGTGTCCGAGTTCGCTCAGGTGAATGTTGTGGGTCGGGAAGCTTGCGTTTGGTTTTACATCAGCCACGAAATCGATGATCTCCGAAATCTTTGCCCAGGGAGCGCTCGACGGGCAGGCGAGGAGTTCGACCTTGCGGTCGGGTCGCGTGAACGAGTCACCTGGGTAGTAAAGGTAGTCGTTGACCATGACTCCACAGTTTTGGATCAGCGGGATGCTGCGGTGAATTTCGGCGTGGACATCGCCAAAGAACTCGAGGGTGAAGCCGCCGGCGTTGTAGAAATCACCGTGATGAACCGCCGTTGCCTTGCGTGGCGCGATTCTCTTGACCACTTCGTCGGTGCCGAAGATTTGCGTGTCCGGGTTGGTTTTTAGGATTCGATCGATCTGCTCTTCGAAGCAGTGGTCGTCATGCATATGGGTGATCACGATCGCTTTGACGTTTGCTTCGCCTTCGATGGGTCTTGTGTATGAGCCCGGATCGATGATTACCTTTTCGCCGTTCTGCTCTAAAACCAGGCAGGCGTGCTCGTATTTCGTGACCTTCATTCCCTTATTGTGCCAAGAGTTCTTAGACTTTCTTAGACATGAGCAAACAAAACGGCTATTCGACGCTTGACAAGGTGGGAGTCTTCGCGACTCTGGCGTTGACTCTGTCTGTTTTGGTTATCTCTCCTGCCGTTTTCAACGTGACTTTTGTTGATTCAAATTGGTGGCTTTTGGGGCTTGGTTCCGCGGGAGTCTTACTAGGTGGGCTTCGCTACTTCGCGAGCGCCGTTAAGGAGCTTCGGTCTAGACGCACTGGGCAGTACGTGTTAGGCAGCCTGGCACTTTTGCTGCTGAGCGGGTATTCGGTTTGGCAGAGTCTGGTCGATTGGCAGCACGACGCTTGGTATCAGGCGGTCTCGGTGGCTTCGTTGCTCGCCATCGGGGATTGGTTCTTTCACGGGCTTGTCTCGCGAATTCAAAACGCCGTTCCCGACTTTCAGTCTCTGGTGCCCGAGTTCGCAGACTTGATCGATGGCAAAGAGATATCGCGGATCCGTGCCAGTGAACTCGAGATTGGCGCGATTGTTTTAGTTCGCCCGGGGGCGAGCGTGCCGGCAGACGGTGTCGTGGTGCAGGGGCAGAGTGATGTCGACGAGTCGGCAATCACGGGCGAATCGATCCCGGTTCACAAGTCAGAGGGCATGCCGATTTACGCAGGCACCTTCAATGCCTCAGCCAAGAAGAGCAACAAGGCCCTAACGATTCGAATCACGGCAGTAGGAGGCGACCTGCTGGTTAAGAGCGCGCAACGAGCCGTTTCGGGGCTGGTATCTGAGCGTGCGGCGGTAGACGAGTTGTCGAAGAAACTCACTTTTGGTTTGTTTATCTTGACAATCGCTGTTGCCCTGATCGGCTCGGGTCTTTGGTTGGCATTGGCGCCAACGGAACTTGGCAAGGCCGTGTTCTGCGCGTCGGCGGTCTTGCTCGCTGCGAACCTGTCGATCGTCAGCAATGTCAGCTCTTTGGTGAACACCCTAATGGCGGCGGTTGCCGGCTCTGGTGGAATTCTGGTGCGAACTAGAACTGCGCTATACAGATTGCGCAAGTCGCACATCGTGGTGCTGAACCTTGTTGGCACGCTAACCGCGGGTGAACCGAAGCTGGTCGAGATTCATCTGGCCAAGGGCACTTCGCTAGGCAGCGCAGACGAGGTTTTGGCTATCGCGGCGGCCGCTGATGCGAACAGCAATCACCTGCTCGCTCGTTTGATGAATGCAACTGCTAAAGATCGAAATCTCACCGAACCGACGCTTTACGAGATTGAAAGAATTGCGACGGGTGTCTCTGCTCGCATAGATGGCAGCTCGGTGCTGGTTGGCAGTGCTGCCACCTTGACGCAAAACAATGTGCCAATCGATGTTCAAGACCTGGTCAAGGTCGCCGACGCCAACTCGAAAGGCAACTCGGTCGTCTACGTTGTCATCGACTATCTCTTGGTCGGTTATCTCGAATTCAAGGACGAGGTGCGCGAGACCGCCCGAGAAGCCGTGAATAGCCTGCACTTGCAACGCAAGCGAGTGATCTCCATCTCGGGTGAAGCCGAAGGAGTCGTCGCGGGTGTTTGCGCTTCACTCGGCATTGTCGAGTATTTCGCGGAGGTTTTGCAAGATCGCAAACTAGACATCATCGACCGGTTGCGCCAGGACGGCTCGATAATCACCGTGGTTGGAGACGCCTTCGCAGATGCCCAAACACTCGCTGCGGCCGACGTGGCAATCGCTTTGGGCGTAGGGGGAGAACTCGGCACGCAGTCTGCCGACGTCTTGGTTATTTCGGACGAACCGCGAGCCGTGTCGAGAATTATGCAACTGGCTGCGCGATCAAATCGAACCGTGAATTCTTCGTTGGTTTTGGTGACAATTTTGAATGTCCTTGGCGTCTCTGCGGCTGGTTTCTACCCCATGCCAATCGCTAGCGCCGGGTTGGTTCTGGCGTCAACGCTATTCGCCGGCAACACTATCTGGAGACTGAGAAAGTAGCGAATGAAAACTCTTGGGCTAATCGTGAATCCCACCTCCGGTGGCGGCAAGGGCCGGGCGCTCGGTGAACAGTTCGTCGCAGGTCTTCGCGAGTTGGGTCTTGACTACCTTGACCTGTCGGCAAACTCGGCAGCCGAGGCGCTGGCAAAGGGCAGGGGAGCGATTACCGACGGCCTTATCGACGGCCTGGTGGTGCTCGGTGGCGACGGCATGGTGCACCTAGGGGTCAATCTTTGCGCCGAGACCGATTTGCCACTGATGGTGGTCGGAGCTGGCACCGGCAACGATTCGGCCAGGCTGTTTGGCATGCCGATTCACGATATTCCCGCTTCGCTTGCATACCTTGCCGCAAACCTTGGGAACGTTAGATCGGTGGACGCAGGTCGGGTCACCAACGGAAC